>CAXGBX010000135.1:0-6296 GCA_964008195.1 uncultured Flavobacteriaceae bacterium | reverse complement strand
TTATGAAAACGTTATTTTATTCTTCTTCGTTAGATGATTTTGCTTTATCTAAAGTTTCACTTTTAGATTCTAACTTTACATCGTTCTTAGCTTCTTTCATTGCCTTTTTGTCTTCGGCGTTTTTAGAAGGTACTTCAGCTTTTTTGTCCTTTTTTTCTTTTGGAGCCTTTTCTGATTTCTCTTCTTTTGAAGCTTTCTCTTCTTTCTTCTTAGAAGACTTTTCAGACTTTCTTTCAGAAAGACCTTCTACGATAGAATCTGCAACATAAGAAACAACTTTGCTAATAGATTTAGAAGCATCGTCGTTAGATGGAATTAGATAATCAACCTCACGTGGATCTGAGTTGGTATCTACCATCGCAAAAATTGGAATGTTTAGTTTGTGTGCTTCTTTGATCGCGATATGCTCACGTGTAGTATCTACAACGAAAAGCGCAGCTGGAAGTCTTGACATGTCTGAGATAGAACCTAAGTTCTTTTCTAGCTTAGCTCTAAGACGATCTACCTGAAGACGCTCTTTTTTAGAAAGAGAGTTAAAAGTTCCGTCTTTCTTCATTCTATCAATAGAAGCCATTTTCTTCACAGCTTTACGAATAGTAACGAAGTTTGTAAGCATACCACCAGGCCAACGCTCAGTGATATAGGGCATATTCGCCTTTTCAGCTTGTTCAGCAACGATCTCTTTCGCTTGTTTCTTTGTAGCTACGAAAAGGATCTTTCTTCCGCTTGCTGCGATCTTTGCAAGAGCATCACCTGCTTCCTGCATTTTAGCAGCACTTTTATATAAGTTGATGATGTGGATGCCATTACGCTCCATATAGATATATGGGGCCATGTTTGGGTTCCAACGTCTGGTTAAGTGTCCAAAATGAACACCAGCATCAAGTAATTCTTTTACTTCTACTTTGTTTGCCATTTTTGTAATAGTTTACGTTCTGTTGAGATAGCAACATTCAGGTGGCTACTTATAAGTACGGCCCTGAGTGTTTAGATGCTAAACTAACTTCTGCCCGGCATGAGCAGAATAACAACAAAAAATTAATTTTTTAATGAACTCCCCGGAATATATTCCGGTAATAAGATTAACGTTTAGAGAACTGGAATTTCTTACGGGCTTTCTTCTGACCGAATTTCTTACGTTCTACCATACGTGGATCTCTAGTAAGAAGACCTTCTGGTTTAAGAGCACCATGATTTTCCTGGTCTAACGCTACCATAGCTCTGGAAAGCGCAAGACGGATTGCTTCAGCCTGTCCAGTGATACCACCACCGTATACGTTAATTTTAACGTCGAAGTTTCCTTCGTTTTCGGTAAGCATCATTGGCTGGTTTACTTTGTATAAAAGTGTACCAGTTGTGAAGTAATCTTTAAGGTCTTTCTTGTTTACGGTAATGTTTCCTTTTCCTTCTGAAACATATACACGGGCCACAGCTGTTTTTCTACGGCCAATTTTGTGAATTACCTCCATTACTTAACGTCGTTTAAGTTAATAGTTTTAGGTTTTTGAGCTTCGTGATCATGTTCAGATCCTACATAAACCTTTAAATTTCTGAATAGGTCTGCTCCAAGTTTGTTCTTAGGAAGCATTCCTTTAATTGCCTTTTCGACAAGTCTCTCAGGACTTTTTTCGAATAGCTCGGCAGCTGTTAAACTTTTTTGTCCACCTGGAAAACCTGTGTGACGGATGTACTCTTTCGCGTCCCATTTTTTTCCTGTCAAGTTGATTCCCTGCGCATTCAATACAATAACATTGTCTCCGCAATCAACATGTGGGGTGAAGTTAGGCTTGTGCTTTCCTCTAAGTAGATATGCTACTCTTGAAGCAAGACGACCTAAATTTTGTCCTTCAGCATCTACCACAACCCATTCTTTGGTCCTGGTGGCTTTGTTAGCCGATACTGTTTTGTAACTTAATGTGTCCACACCAATTGATTTTACTAATTATTAAACATTCCAATCCCATTTACCCGAATCTCAATCGGGAAAACAGGGGTGCAAATGTACAATTATAAATTCTAATAGCAAATACCGAAAAGATTATTTTATTTGCTTTGAAAAGGCTGATTCTCAGACAAATCTAATCAGGAATATTTTTAATGGCAAATCTTATAATAATGGTAATAATCTGTAGGGTTTTTCTATAATAATAAAGGGCATCTCACGTTCCGAAGAACGATTAAGTGCACTAAAAATCGATTAACGTCAATTTTAATGTTAATAAAGTCATAAAAAAACTAAATGTTCTTTATGTTTGTATCGAATTAAATGCCCTATGAAAATGAATAACCTATTTAAAATTAAAACTTTAGCTGTTTTTTGCCTGCTAGCCCTTTCTTTGGCAAGTTGCAGTAAAGATGAAATGTCTTCAGAATCCCAATTGAAGATAAGTAATGCCACTGCCGTAACCATGAATGATATGATTGGAAACTGGGATCTCTCTGGGATGATCGCAGATACCGCAGTTAATTTAAATGATGATAAAGTTTACAGCAGAAATTTATTGGATGAAACCCAATGTTTTAACACAATGAGTATAACATTTGATGAAGATGGAACGTTTGTAACTAACAATGCCCAAATGACTTTTGAGTCTGGAACCTCAGGTAATCAATTCTCATGTTTGACAGATAGAATGGATAATGGGGATTGGGAGGTAAGAAATGATAGTTTGATTTTAACGTTGATGATTAATTCTACCACTTATACCCATAAGAAGCTTATTAATTTAGAAACTAATAAGTTTTCATTTGATGTAACAAAGATAGAATCTAATCAATATGTGAACGATCCTGGAGATACTCAGGCTTCACCTATAAGAATTTTAGAATTAGAGTATACTAAATCTTAGTATACCGTTCTAATTGTAGTTTTAGTGTTAGTTGGAAAAACCTCACAAATATCAATTTGTGAGGTTTTTTGTTTATGGGCTGTATATAGTGTAACATCACCAAATTTGTAGCGTCTTTATATAGAACCATCAATCATTATCCACCCATGAATTTCATTAAAGCGTTATTTTTCCTATCTATTTTCAGCTTATCTATTTTTCAACTCCGTTCTCAATCTTCTTCAAATGCACAGCCAAAGCTTGAGGTAAGTTTTGCTAAAAGGTCTTATACCACAAGCTCTGTAAAAGATCTGGATCAAATCAAAATTGACGGTATCATTGAGGATACAGCCTGGGATGCGGTGGACTGGACTTCAGATTATATTGAGTGGGAGCCAGATAACAGTACGCCTCCAAGCCAGCAAACTAAAATGAAGATCGTGTATGATGAAAAGAACCTTTATGTGGCTTTCCGGTGTTATGAACCTGATCCAGAAAATATTGTTCAGCGTATGGGTAGAAGAGATGACTTTCCTGGAGACTGGATTGAACTAAATATTGATAGTTACAACGACGATAGAACTGCATTTTCATTTACAACTTCTGTTAGTGGTGTGAAAGGAGATGAGTTTGTATCAAATAATGGTAATAACTGGGATAGCAGCTGGAACCCTATCTGGTATGTGAAAACAAATGTAGATGATGAAGGTTGGACGGCCGAACTTAGAATACCCCTGAGTCAGCTTCGTTTTAGCAATGCAAAAGACCAGGTTTGGGGAATTCAATCTACCAGAAGATATTTTAGTAAAGAAGAACGATCTACCTGGCAACCTATTCCGGCAAATCCAGCCGGTTGGGTGAGTTCCTTTGGTGAGCTTAAGGGGTTAAAAGATTTAGAACCCCAAAAGCAATTGGAGATTCAGCCTTATTCAGTAACAAAATATAAAACCTATGAAGAGGAACTGGGTAATCCATACAGAGATGGCAAAGACGGGGAATTGACAGCGGGTCTCGATGCGAAAATCGGGATCACTAATGATCTTACCCTGGACCTTACGATTAATCCCGATTTTGGACAGGTAGATGCAGATCCGGGGGCTGTGGCACTTGACGGATTTGAAATTTTCTTCCAGGAGCGAAGACCTTTTTTCGTAGAAAATAAGAATGTATTTGATTATAGTTTCACTAATTCTCAGGACAACCTCTTCTTCTCCAGAAGAATTGGAAGGTCCCCACAGGGCAGAGCAGTGGGGCCGGGAGCAGTGTATGCTGATGTACCTAATAATACAACGATACTTGGAGCAGCAAAATTTAGTGGGAAAACCGAAAATGGATGGACTATAGGGGTTTTGGAATCTGTTACAGCAAAGGAATATGCCAATGTGACCAATGAAAACGGGGAAGAAAGCGAGGTTCTTGTGGAGCCGTTGACTAATTATTTTGTAGGTAGGGTTCAAAAAGATTTTAATGACAGGAATAGTTATATAGGAACAATGTTTACAACTACGCACCGAAATATTGAAGATGATCTAACCTTTCTTCATACTCAGGCATTTTCCGGAGGCCTGGATTTTAAGCATAACTGGAAAGAAAGAACATTTTACCTGGAAGGAAACGCTGTAATGAGTCATGTAAAAGGCAGTAAAGAAGCTATTCTCAATACACAAAATTCTATCGTACATCTTTTTCAAAGAGTAGATGCAGATCACGTAGAAATAGATCCAGATAGAACATCTCTTACAGGGACGGGTGGTAGAATTGAATTTGGAAAAGGTGGTGGGGGTAAATGGCGTTATAATGCGGGAGGTAAATGGATCTCGCCAGAATTGGAAACCAACGATATTGGCTTTTTACGGCAGGCAGATGATATACGCCAGTATATGGGGGTGAGAAGGCTCTTTAATGAGTCAACCAGTTGGTATAGAAGGGCTAGTATAGGGGTGGAGCAATCCAGTGCTTTGGATTTTGAAGGGAACTATAACCGGATGCAATATGAAATAGGGGCTTTTGTGAATTACAAGAATAACTGGTGGAGTGAAGGAGGAGCGGCGCATAAACCCCGGATCTTTGTCAATTCGTTTTTAAGGGGAGGTCCCAGATGGAGATTTAATGAAGAAAATTTCTGGTATCTTTTCTCCGGAACCGATCAAAGAAAAAAGCTAAGTTTTAGGCTTGGATATGTTCATTCTCAGGCGAAACAGGATGCTTTTAGTCTAAGAAGGTATGTAGTGGGAACAAAATATCAGCCATTAAATTCCCTGAATCTTTCTTTGGATCTGGAGTATGAGCAGAATCCGAGTAAAACTCAGTATATAGCTGAAAGATCATTTAGTAATTCTGCTCGTTATATTTTAGGGGATATAGATCAGGAAACTTTAAGCGCGACCCTTAGGGTGAATTATAGTATAAATCCCAATCTTTCTATTCAATATTATGGACAGCCTTTTATATTTAAGGCAGATTATTCAAATTTAAATTATGTAGTAGATCCTACTGCGAAAGATTTGAATAATAGAGTTTCGTGGTATGAGAGCGATCAAATTTCGTTTGAAGAAGACACCTATTTAATCGATGAAAACAGGGACGCTGTGACAGATTATACTGTGAACAATCCAGATTTCGCTTTTGTGCAATTTCGATCTAATCTCGTAGCTCGCTGGGAATATATTCCGGGGTCTGAAATTTTCTTCGTGTGGTCACAGGGAGTAACCGGATTAGGAGATGTGAATAATAAATTTAGTGCGATCGTAGATAATCAGCTTTTAAGACAAAGGCCACAGAATACCTTCTTAATAAAAGCTACCTATAGATTTATATTGTAGTGGTTACTGATGAAGGAGTTTGTGTTATTCAATCCGAACTCCTTTGCTTGTAAAGGATAAGCCTTGTTGCCCTGAAGTGGAGATCATCACTCCTTCAAATAAAGGCTCAGAAATTGAATCTTTCATTGCCCATTCAAAAATAAAATTTGCTCCGGTGCCGCCTTCAACATCTGTTTCGTCCACAACAATTTCAACAGTTTCTAAAGGAGCAATGTATATGGGGTGATCAAAATAGGTGCGTATCGCTTTTCCTTCAGTATTAAAATATTCTGCCTTATTAATATAAATGGTGTCATTCATATTTATGTTCCTCATGCTAACCGTGGTAGTTAAATTGTGGGTTCTATGCTCTGTCTGGCTATATATTTCTGAATATACTGAAAGATAAGATTTGCCATTTTGAAGAGAATCTATTTCAGAGATTTTTGCACTTCTCGTTTCCCAGTTCACAGGATTATAGGAGCTTATCGTTTTTTTATCTTCACAAGATGCGATAAGCCCAATAAGAAGCACGAGTAAAATTCCCTTTTTCATATATTAATTATTAGTGTGCTTCCAGCCAGTTTTCACCAATCCCAAGATCTAAATCTAAAGGAACTTCAAGTTTGTAGGCATTTTCCATTTCAGACTTGATCATTTTCTGAAC
>CAXGBX010000134.1:0-6301 GCA_964008195.1 uncultured Flavobacteriaceae bacterium | reverse complement strand
TTTAAAAGTTAAAATTATCCAAAAAAAAATATTGGGATTTGAATTATGAAGTCCTATATTTGTCCGTTTTTAAAATACACCTATAATCAATAATTTGAGGAATAATGCAGAATAAAGGACTGATTAGAGTTTTTGCAATTTTGTTTGGGCTGGTATGTCTTTATCAGCTGTCTTTTACATTCATTACAAATAATGTGGAGACTGATGCTGAGGACTTTGCCGTTCAGGAAATTGGTGAAAATGAAGAGAATTACTCAGCACTTCGGGACCAGGCAGAAGCCAGATATTTGGATTCTATTGGAAATAACGAGGTAATTGCAGGAATTACTTACAATGCCGCTAAAGACAAGGAACTTAACAAGGGTCTTGACTTAAAAGGAGGAATCAACGTGATCCTTCAAATTTCGGTAAAGGATATCTTAAGCGGATTGGCTAACGATACCAGGGATCCTGCTTTTAGAAAAGCCATTGCAGAAGCTGAAGCAGCTCAAACTGATAGTCAGGAAAACTTTGTGGATCTTTTCTTTGAGGCGTTTAATAATATTCCTGATGCAAAACTTGCGTCTCCAGATATTTTTGCAAATAAAACTTTGAGTGATGAGGTAAACTTCAACATGAGCAATGCAGAAGTTGAACCTATCATTAGAACAAAGATTGATGAGTCTATTACTTCGGCTTTTGAAGTATTAAGAAAACGTATCGATAAATTCGGGGTTACTCAGCCTAATATTCAGCGTTTAGGGAATTCAGGAAGAATTCTTGTGGAATTGCCCGGAGCTAAAGACATCAGCAGGGTACAAAATCTTTTACAGAGTACAGCTCAATTAGAGTTCTGGCACGTATATAAGAACAATGAAATAGGTAGTTTTCTGGTGCAGGCTAATAACAGGTTAGCTGAAATGAAACGTGCTCAGGAAACAGGTACTGAGGAAGAGGCCGATACTACGGCAACTTCAGGAGATAGTGAAATTGATGATCTTTTAGCTGATGCTGAAGATACTACTGCTGTTGAAACTGGAAATAATCCTTTATTTGATCTTATCGTGTCTCCAGGTTCTCAGGGTGGACCGGTACTAGCTGTTTTTAAGGTTCGGGATACAGCTAAAGTGATGGATCATCTTCAAAATCCTCAAATTAGATCGTTACTTCCTTCAGATATGAGATATGCGAAATTCGTATGGGGAGTTCCAGATGAGGATACTCAAACTACAGGATTATATGCTTTAAAAGGCAATCGTAACATGGAACCGCCTTTAAGTGGTAGTGTGATCACCGATGCTCAGCAGACGTATGACCAAATGGGTAGAATTGCGGTAAGCATGCAAATGGATGGAACCGGAGCGAAAATCTGGGAAGATATGACGGGTAAGGCATCTAATGACCAGAGCCAGATCGCTATTGTTCTTGATGATATTGTATATTCTGCACCAGGAGTTTCAACAGGAGCCATTTCGGGTGGAAGAAGTGAAATTACAGGAGACTTTTCTATTACCGAGGGTCAGGATTTGGCAAACGTATTACGTGCTGGTAAACTTCCTGCTTCCGCAGATATTATCCAGAGTGAAGTTGTAGGACCGTCTTTAGGTCAAGAAGCTATTGATAGTGGTATTAACTCGTTCGGAATCGCATTAATCCTGGTTTTACTATGGATGATCCTTTATTATGGTAAAGCGGGTCTGTTTGCAGATATCGCACTTGTAGTGAACATTCTCTTCATTTTTGGTATTCTTGCCGGTCTTGGAGCAGTACTTACATTACCTGGTATTGCCGGTATTGTATTAACTATTGGTATGTCGGTAGATGCGAATGTTCTTATTTTCGAAAGGATTAAAGAGGAATTAGCAAAAGGAAAGATTCAGCGGGATGCTATAAAAGACGGTTTCAATAATGCATTGTCTTCAATTCTTGATGCGAATATCACTACCGGTCTTACAGGTCTGATTCTTTTTCTTCTTGGTACAGGACCTATTAAAGGTTTTGCCACTACCTTATTAATTGGTATTGCTACTTCTTTGTTTACTGCAATATTCATAACCAGGTTATTTATTGACGGTTATGGTAAAAAAGGAAAATCTCTGGATTTTGTTACTTCAATTACCAAAGGTCTTTTTACCAATATGAATATAGACTTCCTTAAAAAGAGGAAAATTGCTTATGTTATTTCAGGTTTATTTATTCTGATTAGTGTTGGGTCTTTATTCGTTCAGGGACTTAACGAGGGAGTAGACTTCGTTGGGGGTAGAACGTATACGGTAAGATTTGCCGATGATGTAAGCCCATCAGAAGTTCAAAATGATCTTGTAGCTAAGTTTGGAAGTGCCGAGGCTAAAACTTTTGGTCCAGACAATCAGTTAAGGATTACTACAAAATATAAGGTAGATGAAGAAGGTGCCGAAGTTGATGAAGAAATTCAAAGATCACTTTTCGAGTCACTAGCTTCATACCTGCCTGCAGATATGACTTATGAGGAATTTGTTGATGGAGCAGATGATAAACAGGTTGGTGTAATGCAATCTATGAAAGTTGGAGCCACGATTGCCGATGATATTAAAAATGCTTCTTTCTGGGCAGTATTAGGGTCGTTAATTGTAGTTTTTCTATATATCTTATTACGTTTTAGAAAATGGCAGTTTAGTTTAGGTGCAGTAGCCGCTGTATTCCATGATGTTTTAGTAGTATTGGGTATTTTCTCATTGCTGTACAAAGTGATGCCATTTAATATGGAAATTGATCAGGCATTTATTGCAGCGATCCTTACCGTTATTGGTTACTCACTGAATGATACCGTGGTAGTGTTTGACCGTATCAGGGAATATGTGAATGAGCATACAAGCTGGCCTCTTAAGAAGACGGTAAACGCTGCATTGAACAGTACATTAAGCAGAACATTGAATACCTCGCTTACTACTTTGGTAGTGCTTCTGGCGATATTTATCTTCGGAGGAGAAAGCATTAGAGGATTTATGTTCGCTCTTATTATAGGTGTGATTGTAGGTACTTATTCGTCGCTATTCATTGCAACTCCGGTGATGGTTGATAGCGTAAAGAAAAAGTCTTCAATTCAGCAGAAAGAAAAACCTAAGACAGAAGAGGCTACTACCGTGTAAGTTTCTTAAAAAAGGATAATTTTAAAATAGGCTTTCCCCATCGGAAAGCCTATTTTAATTCATGAGAGGCCTATTTTTTTAAATGAAAAAACCTGTGAAGAATATTCCACAGGTCCATATAAAACTTTAAAATAGTTAACTTAATTTAAGAAGACACTATCAAAATATTGGTAATAATTATTGCTCAGTTCTTATATAACTCATTTTATCATCTGGTTCTAAACCCCAGTCATCAGATAAACCTCCGTTAATCTCTAGTATGAATTGTGCCGCACCTTCAGATGGTAGTGGAGTTTCATCTCGAGGAGTAGCATTCTTCTGAATGCTTACCAAAGTACTATCAGCTTCGTAGTAAATAATATCTAGAGGGATATATGTATTCTTCATATAGAAGCTTCGTACTCTTTCTGTTTCATATAAAAATAGCATTCCCTGGTGATCTTCCATACTTTCACGATACATCAAACCTGTTTGATGCTCATAATCGCTTTCAGCAAATTCAATATCCAGTTTTTGAATAGTGTCTCCGGAAGATTTTATGAGGTAAAGTTCACCTTCTTTGGTAAAAGTTATAGGAGGAGTCTCAATGCTTTCCTCTTTTTTATCTTGATTATCACATGAGGTGAATGACAGGCTCAGGAAAAGTGATAAGGTAGCAAGGCTTATATTTCTTCTTTTCATGCTACTGTTTTTTGTTTTTTTGGACGGTACATAAAATAAAGTCCCGCAATTACAAATGGAATGCTTAACCATTGGCCGGTATTCAATAGCCAGTTTGCACGTTCACCTACCTGTGGTTCTTTCACAAACTCTACAAAGAACCTAACGGTCCACAACAAGACTAGAAATAAACCAAAAATGTATCCGGTTTTAAAGCGTTTCTCTGTTTTCCAGTATAGAAACCATAAGATTAAGAAAATTGCCAGATAACAGACCGATTCATATAACTGAGCCGGATGTCTTGCAAAATCCTCCCCTAATTTTTCAAATACTACTCCATAATCTGAATTTGTTGGTTTTCCTATGATTTCTGAATTAATGAAGTTTCCAATTCTAACAAAGATAGCACCACTGGCAACCGGTATCACGATACGGTCTAAGATCCAGAGTACAGGTTTTTGAATGATTCTTTTCGCATATAAATACATTGCTATGATGATTCCAATAGCCGCACCATGACTTGCAAGTCCTCTAAATCCTGTGAATTCAAATTCAGGTTCAAAACGAACGGGAAGGAATATTTCTAAAAGATGATTTTGAAAATACTCCCAATCATAAAAGATGACGTGACCTAGTCTCGCTCCAATCAGGGTAGCGAGAACAGTATATATAAAAAGAGAATCTAGTTTTTCTATGTTAATACCTTCACGGGTATAAATACTTTTCATGATATACCAACCAAGTGTAAAGGCGATGATAAACATCACACTATAATAGTGAATGGTAAGAATTCCCAGGTCCAATCCTTCAGACGGATTCCAGTGAATGGCATTAAGAAGCATATTATCTATTTTGATTAGCCGTAAATATACATATTTGCGAATTCTTTAGCTCGTTTTGTCTCTGGATTTTGCAGGAACAGGATCGTAACCACATCCTCCCCAGGGATGGCATTTTGAGATCCTTTTTATTCCGAGCCAAAAACCTTTTACGCCTCCATGGATTTTAATGGCCCGGAGCATATAAGTTGAACATGTTGGTTCAAACCTGCAACTTGCGGGAGTTAAGGGAGAAATAAATTTCTTGTAGAATTGAACCAGCGTGATCAAAAGGTAACCTAGCCATCGGTTCAGCATACTAAGTATTATTTAATGGAGAATGAAGTGCCTTCTTTGCCATCTTTAAGATGAATTCCCATTTCCTGTAATTGATCCCTTATTTGATCACTTAAAGCAAAATTCTTGTTGTTTCTGGCTTCTGTTCTTAAATTGATTAGCAGGTCAATGGTTCCGGCAAGTTTATCACCTTCATTTTCGTTTTCTGAAGCGGCATCTACCAATCCCAGAATATCGAACATAAATGCACTCATCGTGGTTTTAAGTTCTTCCCTGTCAGCTTCCGAAATATGAATAGAAGCATCTTTAATTCCATTAATAGTTTTAACGGCATCAAATAGTTTTGCGATAAGAATCGGACTGTTAAAATCGTCATTCATCGCATCGTAACAGGATTGTTTCCAGGTACTCAGGTTAAAGTCTGATTTATCTGAAACTGGAAGATCTGCGATGGAATGATAAGCCTCCATCAACCTATTGAAACCTTTTTCGCTTCCTAAAAGCGCATCACTTGAAAAATCAAAAATACTTCTGTAATGTGCCTGTAAAATGAAGAATCTCACGACGTTTGGAGAAAATGCTTTGGAAAGCACCTCGTTATTTCCGGTGAAAATTTGTTCCGGAAGGATAAAATTACCGGTACTTTTTGCCATCTTCTTACCGTTGAGGGTAAGCATGTTGGCATGTAGCCAGTAATTCACAGGGGATTTCCCGGTGGCGGCTTCGCCCTGGGCAATTTCACATTCATGATGTGGAAATTTTAAATCCATTCCACCTCCGTGGATGTCAAATTCTTCACCCAGATATTTGGTGCTCATTACGGTACATTCTAAATGCCAGCCTGGAAAGCCGTCGCTCCATGGTGATGGCCACCTCATAATGTGCTGTGGTTCTGCCTTTTTCCATAGTGCAAAATCCTGAGGACTTCTTTTATCACTTTGTGCAGAAAGTTCACGGGTATTGGCAATCATATCTTCAATTGCCCTCCCGCTTAGTTTCCCATATGAATGTTCTTCATTGAATTTAACCACATCAAAATAAACCGATCCATTTGCTTCATAAGCAAAACCATTTTCAAGAATGGTTTTAATGATCTCGATCTGTTCAACAATATGTCCTGTGGCTGTGGGTTCAATGCTGGGGGGAAAGTTGTTGAATTTATTCAGAATATTATGAAAGTCTACAGTATATTTCTGAACCACTTCCATAGGTTCAATTTGTTCGATCCTGGCTTTTTTCGCAATTCTATCCTCGCCACTATCGGCATCATTCTCCAGGTGACCAGCATCGGTAATATTTCTAACATAACGTACCTTATAGCCCAGATGTTTGAGATATCTGAAAACAAGATCAAACGAAATAAAGGTTCTGCAGTTTCCTAAATGCACATTACTGTAAACGGTAGGTCCGCAAACATAC
>CAXGBX010000133.1:0-6318 GCA_964008195.1 uncultured Flavobacteriaceae bacterium | reverse complement strand
TTTTAAAACTTATAATTATGATTTATAAGCTAAAAGACTTATAGTATTGTTTTATAAGTCTGGAGGCTAATTAAAAGTTGGGGTTATTAAATATTTGCTAAATCTTCGGTAGGCAATAAAACCTTGACTAATTTTAAATTCAATCACGAAAATTAAAAAAATGGTAGCCAATAAAGAAGAATTGTATTTCAAATGTCTGGATACAGTAAATAAGCAGATTGAAAAATATCAAAATGAAATGGACCAGATTAAGGAATCCATGGAAAATAATGACGCTCATACAGATTATGACGAAGATGATAGTAAAGGACAATTGCTGGGAGATTTCGAAAAGTATGCTGAATATCTGGACAATTCAAGGAAAATGAAGGAGAAACTTAGCAGAATAGACAGGAAGCATTACACCGAACAGATTGATTTTGGAAGCGTTATTGAAACCACTAAAAATTATTATTTCATTTCAGCAGCTTTAGGAAAAATTGTTCTTGAAGAAGGTAGTACCGTCTACGCCATATCAACCGATGCACCTATTTATCAGGAAATGAAAGGTAAAAAGGCTGGCGAGACCTTTAAGTTTAATGACAAGGAGCAGAAAATACTCAATGTGCACTAAACTATTCAGGATATTCAATACGCAGATGGTAGATATTCTTAAGTTTACGCTTAAGAATTTTCTTTACCATCTGTATTTCTTTAAAAGTAATATTAGAATTTAAGAATTGCCCCTCTTCCATTTGCTTATCGATAATTTTCTCTACAAAACTATCAATAAGCACTGCGGTAGGTTCTTTCAGACTTTTACTAGCAGCTTCCACACTATCGCACATCATCAAAATAGCAGTTTCCTTACTAAAAGGAATTGGTCCTGGATATCTAAAATCTTCTGAAGAGGTATCTTTATTCGCCTCTTTCTCCTTCATATAAAAATAATAAACCGTACTGGTTCCATGATGAGTTCTTATAAAATCTATTACCCTATCTGGCAAGTTGTTCTTTTTAGCGATTTCAATTCCCTTAATAACATGGTCTATAATTATATGCGCGCTCTCGCGGGGAGATAATTCGTCGTGTGAATTTACTGAGGTCGTTTGATTTTCTGTAAAATAGGTGGGATTATGCATTTTACCTATATCATGATATAAAGCACCTACCCTGGCCAGCATTGCATTAGCACCTATTTCATTGGCAGCAGCCTCGGCCAGATTTGCCACATTCAAACTATGGTGAAAAGTTCCGGGAGCCTTTTCTGCCAACTGTTTCAATAATTTTGAATTGGTGTCAGATAATTCCAGTAAAGACATGTCGCTCACCATCCCAAAAATCTTTTCATAAACATAGATCAATGGTTGAACAAACAGCGTTGCCAGACCACCAAGTAGAAAAGTTAGAAACACTTCCGGCTTCATTTCGTCAATATTTCCTTCCTGGATTACCGTGAAAGCAAAGTAAGCGATGATATACACTAAAGTAATCTGCCCTACCGATATAAAAAGATTGGCTCTTTTATATAATTCACTCACTGTAAGAATGGTAACGATACCTGCAATGATCTGTAAAAACATGTATTCATAACTATTGGGTACGATAAAACCTAAGAGCAATACGGTAATAACATGTGTAAAAAGCCCCAAGCGTGCATCAAAAAAGGCTTTCAAGGTCAATGGTAAGATACAGAGGGGCACCACGTAAACGTAATCTATATTGAAATTAACAGCCAGGGTGGTGAGCATTACCATGAAAATAATATTGAAAAATATAAAGGTAACTTTCACATTATTCTCAAAAATATTGATGCGATATTTACGCATAAATAGTAAAAGCATTAGCAAGGCAAGCGAAACTAGGGTGCAATACCCTACTATAATCCAGTTATAGTTAGACTGACTCCAGACCTGAGATTCATATTCGGCTTTTAAAGATCTAAGAATATGATATTTGTTGCCTTCAACTACTTCTCCCTTGGCGATTATTCTACTTCCCTGCTCTATAATTCCGCGGGTATAAGAGATATTATTGAGTTTACTTTCAAGTTCCTTCTGAGTCAGTTGATTATTGAAATTAACATTTGGTTCTACAGAGTTGAAAAAAACCTCCAGTAATTCGGTTTTAAAGGATGAAAAACCTGCATTTGCAATCTTTTCGGTTAAAAATCCTCTAATTTGGCTCTGCTTTAAAATTCTTTTGTAAGCAACTTCAGAAGCTTCATTTCCTTTCAGAAGATATACGAGTTGATCTGGATTTAAACGATCACTTTCCTGTAGTAATCCAAACTCATAGATGTCATTAACAGTTTTTGATACAAAATCGTCTATGATGGTTTCATAAACATTGAGCGTAGTATCTGCAAAAACATTTTCAACCTCATTTAGAGCATCCTTATTAACTCTGTCTGGCTTCTCTATGTCAAAATTATAATAAGGAATATGAGACCTGGTAATATCCTGCTTTTCTGCAGCTATTTCTTCATCTGTCTTAAGAATTGCGAAATCGAAGGGAGCATACAAATTCTCGTATTGCCATGGTTTTCCCTTGGGGATATCGTATTTAAATTTACCACCTTTCGGAAGAAGGTAAACGATTAAAACTGAGGTAAGCACAAACAGGAAAACTTTGTAGAATAAGGCCTGATTTTTATAAAGCTTATTAACGAAATCGTTCATATACATTGAAGTAATATTCAAATGTAGTAAAAATAGGTCTGAATAGATGAGGTTATTTAATTCCTTATAAAATCACTAACTTCGCAACTCTTGAACTAAATAAACATTAAAGATGAATAAAGAAGTAGTAATAGTAAGCGCCGCGAGAACTCCGATAGGTAGTTTTTTGGGGAGCTTATCCAGCATTCCAGCAACTAAATTAGGATCTATAGCTATAAAAGGAGCTTTAGAAAAGATCAATCTTAAGCCAGAAATGGTAGAAGAAGTTTTGATGGGTAATGTAGTGCAGGCTGGAGTTGGTCAGGCTCCTGCAAGACAGGCTTCTCTAGGTGCAGGAATTCCAGACTCAGTTCCCTGTACAACTATAAATAAAGTTTGTGCCAGTGGTATGAAAGCAGTGATGCAGGGTGCACAATCTATCATGCTAGGAGATACCTCAATTGTTGTGGCAGGTGGAATGGAGAATATGAGTCTTATCCCACATTATGTGCACATGCGAAATGGTAAGAAATTTGGCCCTGCTACCCTGGAAGATGGTATGCAAAAAGACGGATTGGTAGATGCATATGACCATAATGCCATGGGAGTTTGTGCTGATCTTTGTGCAACAGAACATAATTTCTCCAGAAAAGATCAGGATAAATTTGCGATTCAATCATACGAAAGATCTGCAAAAGCATGGAAAGATGGAAAATTCGATAATGAAGTAGTTCCAGTAGAAGTTCCCCAAAGAAAAGGCGAGCCTGTAATTGTAAAAGAAGACGAAGAATTTAAAAATATTAAATTAGAGAAAATACCTCAATTAAGAGCCGCTTTTTCTAAAGAAGGAACAGTAACTGCTGCTAATGCATCTACTATAAATGATGGTGCTGGGGCAGTAGTGCTAATGAGCAGGGAAAAAGCAGATGAGCTTGGTTTAAAACCTTTAGCTACTATAAAAGGTTTTGCTGATGCCGCTACAGAACCAAAATGGTTTACTACCGCACCTTCAAAAGCGCTTCCTAAAGCTATCGCCAAAGCAGGAATGGATTTGAAAGATGTAGATTTCTTTGAATTTAATGAAGCATTTTCTGTAGTTGGCCTGGCGAACATGAAAATTTTAGGTTTAGATGATTCTAATACGAATGTAAATGGCGGTGCCGTTTCATTAGGACACCCTCTTGGATGTAGCGGTGTTAGAATTATAATTACACTATTGAACGTTCTAGAGCAGAATAACGGTAAAATTGGAGCAGCGGCTATTTGTAATGGTGGCGGTGGAGCTTCGGCAATGATTATTGAGCGTAATTCCTAAATATTGAAGAATAAATAATCAATGCAATACGGGATTTGCCATTTAAGTATTGTACCGCTTAGAGCGAATGCAGCTCATGAAAGTGAAATGACTTCACAGTTATTGTACGGTGAGCATTTTAAAGTTTTAGAAGAGCGTGTTCACTGGAGCAGGATTCGGAATGCTTTTGACGATTTTGAGGCCTGGATAGATAAAAAGCAGTACAAGGAAATTAAAGAAGCTGAATATCGTTCTCTGGAAGAGAGTGATATTCAGCTTTCTTCTGATCTTATTGAATATATTACTGATGACCATGGCCTACTAATGCCCGTTGCAATGGGATCTGCTTTAAATTTCACAGAGGAACTAAGCCATAAGTTTGATGGTACATGCTTCAAACCACATGAGGTTGATAAAGTAAACCTTATAAAAACTGCGTTGCTTTATTTAAATTCACCACATCTCCGCGGTGGGAAAAGTCCGTTTGGAATAGACGGTAGTGGTTTTACTCAAATGGTTTACAAATTAAATGGATATATGGTTAAACGAAATGCAGCAGAACAGTCAAAGCAAGGAGAGGCATTAAGTTTTATCGAAGAAAGTGAACCCGGTGATCTTGCATTTTTTGATGATAATGACGGAGTCATCAATCACGTTGGTTTAATGATGGAAGATAATTATATTATTCATGTAGACGGGAAAGTAAGAATAGACCGGATAGATCATTCCGGAATTTTCAATGCTGAATTGAAACGGCATACTCATAAGCTTAGGGTTATAAAGAAGATCATTTGAATGACGACATAAAAAAACCACCGGAATCCGGTGGTTTTTTTTATAATAATTTAATAGATATTATAACTTAGCTTTCAATGCATCAGCTTTTTCCTGCTCACCTAAGTTAGTATAAAGATTCATCGCAGTTTTTACGATCTCTTTATTTTCAGGATCTACTTCCATTGCTTTTTCCAGATAAGGTAAAACTTCTTTATAAAGTTCTTTTCTTTCAGCATCCAATTCATCGTAACGAGCGTTATCTTTTTTGCTCATTCCTAAATTGTTCATCTCGTCAATAAGTACTCTTTCTTCACTCAACATGGCAGCAATCATGTTGATTCTTGCCTGGTTATATTCTGGATTTACCTCAAGAGCTTTTTTGTAAAACTCAATAGCTTTATCTGTATCTTCAATTTCAGCATACATTAGCGCAATGTTATTGAAAGTTTCTGGATCTGAAGGATCTTTTGAAGCTACTTCCTCAAGTATTTCTCTAGCTTTTTCCTTTTCACCCATTTGATAGTACATATTCGCTTCAGCCTGCAAAAGACCCATATCGTCTGGATTAGTTGCTTTTGCTTTATCCATAGCCGCTATAGCTTTATCATATTGCTTTTCACTGATATAAATTCTTGCAATTAGAGCAGCAATTTCCCCTTTCTTTGAAGGAATATCTTCAACCTTTGGTTCTTTATACTGATTTGTTTTTACCATTAGATCCATTTGCTGTTTAGAACCTAAATTCTCTCTTTCACCAGATTCAACATTTACAGCTGTGTAAGATTTTCCAGAGCCGTCGTAATCTAATTCATTTAACATTTCAAGATATTCTGCGGCTTTGTCGTATTTCTGTGCCTGTACTAAGTTATTAGCTGCATAATAAAGATATACTGTATCTTTTTTACTTAATTCATAACTTGTATATAATTTATCTGCTGCAGCTTGAAAATCCTGTTTGTTTTGATCTGCAATTGCGCTTTGAATAAGGTTGTTTTTTAAAGCAGACAGACCTTCCTGAGCTTCATCACTACCCATTTCTGCAGCTTTTTGAAAAGCTGTGGCAGCAGTTTTCATATCTTCCGCTGTAGGATTACCTCCAGCATATGCTTTGCCTTTGTACAGATAAAAATTTTCCTGCCATTTATCGTTAAGTCCGCTTAAATTAGATTCCGCTACTTTCAGCTGAGCTTTAGCTTCAGCGAAATTACCATCATCTATTGCATCTTCAGCATTTTTTACCTGATCTTTTTGAGCAACTGCAGTCATGGTTAGAAATGACACAGCTACTGCTGTTAAAATATTAGTCTTCATTTTGTTTTGGTTTTATTTATTCTTCACTATCATCTACAATAGTTGTGCCATTCGCCGAATCTTCACTGCCTACAGGCTTTTCAGCATCCTCCATGCTATCAACATCATCTTCATCATGCAGTACTTTGGCGACGGCTGCAATGGCATCATTACCTTTCAGATTAATAAGTCTAACACCTTGGGTAGCACGGCCCATAACACGTAAATCTTCCACAGCCATACGAATTACGATACCCGATTTGTTAATAATCATCAAATCGTCTACATCTGAAACATTCTTAATTGCGACAAGTTGTC
>CAXGBX010000132.1:0-6319 GCA_964008195.1 uncultured Flavobacteriaceae bacterium | reverse complement strand
TAAAATTTCAATATTTGATTGCGATTTTCTTAAATTGCAGGTCCAAAATTAAGACTCTATTAAAAATGGAACAACAAACTCCTTATAAACCTAAAAATAAAATAAGAATTGTAACCGCCGCATCACTTTTTGATGGACATGATGCAGCAATAAACATAATGCGTCGAATTATACAGGCGACAGGTGTTGAGGTGATTCATCTTGGTCACGATCGTAGTGTGGAAGAGGTGGTAAACTGTGCAATTCAGGAAGATGCTCAGGCAATAGCAATGACATCTTACCAGGGTGGTCATACCGAGTATTTTAAATATATGTATGATTTACTGAATGAAAAAGGTGCCGGACACATCAAAGTTTTTGGTGGTGGAGGTGGAGTAATCTTACCTGAGGAGATCAAGGAATTGATGGATTATGGTATTGATCGAATTTATTCCCCAGATGATGGACGTGAAATGGGCTTGCAGGGAATGATCAATGATATGATCAAAAGGGTAGATAATGAAGTTCCAGATCTCAAAGATTCAGATAAAGTTGTTGAGAACCTGAAGAATAAAAATGTAAATACAATTGCACGTCTTATTTCACTTGCTGAAAACAGACATGATGACTTTGAAAGAGTCTTTAAGAATATAAAAGAGAACTCTTCCCCCTCGGGGAGGCAGGGAGGGGCTCCGGTTCTCGGAATTACCGGTACCGGTGGTTCAGGTAAGTCAAGCCTCGTAGATGAACTTGTTCGTCGCTTCCTCATGGATTTTCCGGAAAAGCATATTGGGATAGTTTCCGTAGATCCATCTAAGAAAAAAACAGGCGGTGCATTATTAGGTGACAGGATTCGTATGAATTCTATCAATCATGAGCGTGTATATATGCGTTCACTGGCAACAAGGCAAGCCAACCTGGCACTTTCAAAATATGTGGCAGAAGCTGTAGATGTTTTGAAAGCTTCAGGTTTTGATCTTATTATTCTGGAAACTTCCGGAATTGGGCAAAGTGACACCGAAATTTTAGACCATTCAGATGTTTCATTATATGTTATGACTCCTGAATTTGGTGCGGCTACCCAGCTTGAAAAAATTGATATGCTAGATTTTGCCGATTTGGTTGCAATCAACAAATTTGATAAGCGTGGGGCTCAGGATGCATTGAGGGATGTGAAAAAACAATACCAGCGCAATCATCAATTATGGCATTCAGATGTTGAAACACTTCCGGTTTTCGGGACGATCGCATCTCAGTTCAACGATCCGGGAATGAATACCCTTTACAAGAGTATCATGGATGAAGTTGAGGAAAAAACTAAATCTGGTCTTTCTTCTACTTTTGAAATTTCAAAAGAAATGAGTGAGAAGATCTTTGTGATTCCACCAAAACGTACGCGCTATCTTTCTGAAATTGCTGAAAACAACCGTGGCTATGATGACACGGCGAAATCTCAGGTTGAAGTGGCACAAAGGCTTTATGGAATTTATAAAACGATACTTTCCGTTGCAAATGTCACGTCGAGCGCAGTCGAGACGTCTCATCTTGATAAAAATGGACTTGATACAGATGAGATTCTGAAACAAGTTCAGAATGACGAGAATGATGATTTTCTGAAATTGCTTTTTGCTGAATTCGATAAAACAAAAATGGATCTGGATCCTTATAACTGGGAAATGATCCTTGCCTGGAACGACAAAGTGACTAAATACAGAGAACCTGTATATAGTTTTAAAGTTCGCGATAAGGAAATCAAGATAGAAACGCATACTGAATCTCTGTCCCATACGCAGATTCCTAAGGTAGCTTTGCCTAAATATAAGGCCTGGGGAGATATTTTATTATGGTGCCTTCAGGAAAATGTTCCGGGAGAGTTTCCATATACGGCAGGTTTATATCCTTTTAAAAGAACGGGTGAAGATCCTACTAGAATGTTTGCCGGCGAAGGTGGACCGGAAAGGACTAACAGACGTTTTCATTATGTAAGCCAGGGACTTCCGGCAAAACGACTTTCAACAGCTTTTGACTCGGTAACACTTTACGGGAACGATCCTGATCACCGTCCTGATATCTACGGTAAAATTGGAAATTCCGGGGTGTCTATTTGCTGTCTGGATGATGCCAAGAAATTATATTCAGGTTTTGATCTGGCTGATGCGATGACCTCAGTAAGTATGACGATAAATGGGCCTGCACCCATGTTGCTTGGATTTTTTATGAATGCAGCTATAGATCAGAACTGCGAAAAATATATCAAGGAAAACGGACTCGAAGATAAAGTTGAGGCTAAATTGAAAGAGCTATACGACGATAATAATATAGATCGGCCTTCGTATAAAGGAAAGCTTCCTGAGGGGAATGATGGTCTTGGACTGATGTTACTTGGACTTACCGGAGATCAGATTCTTCCTGAAGACGTTTACGAAAAAATCAAGGCTGAAACCATTAGTGTGGTAAGGGGAACCGTTCAGGCAGATATTTTAAAAGAAGACCAGGCGCAGAATACCTGTATTTTTTCTACTGAATTTGCTTTAAGACTAATGGGTGATGTTCAGGAATATTTTATTGAAGAAAAAGTTAGAAATTTTTATTCTGTTTCCATTTCAGGATATCATATTGCTGAAGCTGGAGCGAATCCTATTACTCAATTGGCTTTTACCCTGGCAAATGGCTTCACTTATGTGGAGTACTACCTGAGCCGTGGAATGGATATTAATAAATTCGGACCTAATTTATCATTCTTCTTCTCCAATGGAGTAGATCCGGAATACGCGGTTATTGGCCGGGTGGCCAGGAGAATCTGGTCTAAAGCTTTAAAACATAAATACGGAGCGAATTCTAGGGCGCAAATGTTGAAATATCATATCCAAACTTCCGGTAGATCGCTCCACGCTCAGGAGATAGATTTTAACGATATTAGAACAACGCTTCAGGCTCTCTATGCCGTTTATGATAACTGCAATTCCCTGCATACAAATGCTTACGATGAAGCGATAACCACTCCAACAGAGGCTTCGGTAAGAAGGGCAATGGCTATTCAGTTGATCATTAATAAGGAATTGGGGCTTACTAAAAATGAAAATCCAATTCAGGGTTCATTTATTATAGAGGAACTTACAGATCTTGTTGAGGAAGCTGTCTTAACCGAATTTGATAGAATTACTGAAAGAGGCGGGGTTTTGGGAGCTATGGAAACCATGTATCAACGCGGAAAAATTCAGGAAGAAAGCCTTTATTATGAAACATTGAAGCATAATGGAGATTATCCTATTATTGGCGTAAACACTTTCCTGAGTTCTACTGGTTCACCAACGGTTACTCCGGGAGAAGTAATTAGAGCTACAGAAGAAGAAAAAGAAGCTCAGATAAAAACACTGGAAACCCTGCACCAGGCGAAAGAATCTAAAGCCAATGCTACATTAGAAAAGATTAAAAAAGCAGCGGTAAATAATGAGAATCTTTTTGAGGAATTAATGGAAGCGACAAAAGTATGTTCACTTGGTCAAATTACCCATGCTTTATTTGAAGTAGGAGGGCAGTACAGAAGAAATATGTAAGCAGGCTCTTGCTTTCGCTTTTTCAGCGAAGGCCTAGAGATCGCTTATCCCGATGAGCAAAGCGAAATCGGGATCTATTTTCTGAAGTGTTATGCCATTGTTCAGAAAAATGTGCGAATCGCTTATCCCGATGAGCAAAGCGAAATCGGGATTATTAAATTCTAAGAAACAAAGCCTTCCAGGTTTTCAAAACCTGGAAGGCTTTTGCATTAAGGTACAGTATATTTTTTTAGAAGAAATTGTACAACTTTTGTATGCCCGCTTCATGTCCAATAAAGTTAAATAAGAAATAAAATGTTACGTTGAGCGCAGTCGAAACGTTTTTGTCTTAGCCTTCGACTGCGCTCCGGCTGACAAATCCTACATTAGTACAAAAACCCTATATGCGTAAAAAACTTTATTCTTCTTTTTGAATCTTCCTTTTTAGACGTTGAATGGCTCTGTGAACCGTCATATCTGATACCTTATAATTTTCTGCAATTTTTGAGATGGGAATACCTTTACTGTGGCTTACCATTGCTGAGTAGGTTTGGTCTTTTGTTAATTTGCTCAACTTAAGGTCATTTTCGAATTTCCGTTCTTTGGAAATAACATGTGTTTTACTCCAGTAAAGATTGTCTGGATGCAGATTATTTTTGTTCCCATCCTTATAGGTTGCATAATATCGACCCTCTGGCATCAAGCCGGTATAGGTCTCCAGGATTAATTTTGGAACCGAATAATAGGAACGTTTGAAATAGACCTTTTTCAGTATTCTTCCGGTTTTTCCTTTAGAATCTTTGATATTTAGCAGTTTGCCGTTATATTTTAGCTTAGAACCATCAGCTTTGATTTCTAAAGCTTCAAAATTAGGATGTCGTTTCCATAGATCACTCATTTTTCAAGAATTAGGGTTGAATTATTCATGATATTAGATACTACAAAGATAGGAAAAATCAGTTGGAGCCGTTTATGGCAGGAATTTGATAAATATTAGATGAAATATTTCTAGAGTATTTCTGGATATTTACAATTTAGAGTGTTAGTTTCCAGACGCGCTGAAGCTTTCTGAACTTTTTAATTTCTTTTTTCAGAAGCTTCACAAATTCCCGTCCGTTGCTATTTGCATTTTCTAACATTTCGCAGTTTCTGGACAGTCTATCGGTTAAATTTCCAACCGCTAGGATATATTGAGTTCGTGCTTCCTGAAAAAATTCGTTCTCAGCTTTTACTATATTAGGAATCAATGAATTAGATTGTCTAATAATATCTCCTGTGAAATAGACATATTTATCTTCAACTCCGTTTTCTTTTAGAACAGCAAGGTCTGGAATAAGATAATCTGAAATATGCCTGGAGATCTCCATGATCTCGCGAGCTTTATGGTATAAAGCTTTACGAGGATTTTCTGCGGAATTAGAAAAATAAGACATACTCTCAAATTTCCTCTAAATTACTATACCAGCTGCATATTCATCTTTAAATATATTAGTAGGTAAAATATTTTTATTTAAATTTAAAAGAAAATTCACTAATATACTTTAAATGAACCTGGATAAATTAAACTGGGCAATCCTCGAAGAATTACAGAAAAACGCGAGAGCATCCTTTTCAGAAATTGGAAGAAAAGTAGGGCTAACTTCACCTGCAGTTGCAGAACGCGTAAAGAAAATGGAAGATGCCGGGGTGATTAGTTCTTATAAGGTGAATCTCTCTGCACAAAAAACCGGATATCAATTACGTGCGGTTATTACATTAAGGGCATTTACAGGAAGATTAAAAGCTTTCCTCGAAACTGTAAGGACTTTTAAAGAAGTGATCAATTGTTACCGGATTACGGGCAATGAGAACATCATTATGGAAGTGATTCTTCATGATCAGGTTCATTTAGAAAAGCTTATTGATAGGTTAATAACTTATGGCGAAACAAGGACACATATCATTCTTTCCAATGTGATAGAAGACGCTCCAGTCAGGCAACGGGTAACCGACATATAATTCTGGAATATCTATAGCGCTATTCAGAATTAGGGAAAATACCCAGTCAAATTCGGTTTGATAACTGTTAAAATCATCAGGTTTTGGAACTGATATTAACACCTTATTATCAAGTAAATTTTTTTTAGTTAAAAAGAATCCAATTGTAATTTTATTATGAATAATACGTCTTAACTGTACTTAAATTTGTATAAAACAGAAAGAAAAATTATGAAAAGCAAAGCATTTTTATTTTTGATACTTGCATTAGTCTCAGGAGTTGTTGGATTTACCGGATTATCATTTGATGGTATTGAAGTTATTAGAGTGATGTTCCTGATTTTTGCTGATTTGCTTGTAGTTTCTTTAATGGCAAAATTATTCTTCCCAGAAAAGCCAAAAATGAAATATCAGCCAGTAAATAAATAGAAAATTTCAATTATAAAGTAGTTTAAAACCCGTTGTGATAGCAGCGGGTTTTTTTTATGGAATAATTAATGATGCAATTCATATATTTAATGCTATTATCCTAAACTATGAAAAGACTATTATTCGTTGTATTTGCTGTTTTGATTTTTAGTAATAAATTTTCTGCGCAGGAATATCGAATTACTAAAGGCGGCGTTACCGATTCACTACCCATTGCAGGAACGTCCGAGACTTATGCCCTGTATACCCCGTCCAATTATACCTCCGAGGAACAATGGCCGGTAATTTTTGTTTTTGACCCAGAAGGCAGGGGAGCTACAACGGCCAACTTATTTAGGAACGCAACAGAAAATCAAAAATATCTAATTGCTTCATCAAATATAGATTTAAAATCTAAA
>CAXGBX010000131.1:0-6351 GCA_964008195.1 uncultured Flavobacteriaceae bacterium | reverse complement strand
TTCAGAGTATTTTAAATGCTCTACTATTTCCTTTGAATTTCTAGGACCGTTCTTGAGAAAGCGAAGAATACCCAAATAGATCTCATTCATATCGTCCCTGGACAAATTCTTATCCTGCTTCTTACACACAGAGCATTTTCCGCAGGCTTTAGGAGATTTCTCACCAAAATATTTTAATAACTGTATTTGCCTGCAAACACGATCATTCTGTACGAAATCAAGAACAGCTTCAATTTTAGCTTTTTTAGTAGAATTGTATTCCTTGATAAAAGCTGAAACAGGATTTATCGTCGTATCATCTTCTCTCGGAAGAAGATATACAATACTGGCATCATGTTTTGAAAGACTGAATTCAATAATTTCTTTGTCATCTAATTCTTCAAAAATTTTGATGCATTCTTTTTCTGAAACATTTGTTTTTTCGCTGACAGAAGCTAAATTGAAAGGAATTGAATTCTCGAATACACCACCATAATTTCTTAGAATCGTTCGCATAATGTTCGCATATCGAGGATTTTCATCCAGATAGTTGTCTAAATGATTCCCGGAAATTAAAATTCGTATTTCTGTTTTCTTCTGGTAGTTTTGCGATAGCCTTAAAATACTGCATCTATCCAATAGTTGCAAGGCATTAAAAGTTTTGTGGGAATTAAAATGATATTGATTACAAAAACTTGAAAAATTGAAATCATATTCTGTGTTCTCACCTTCACCAAAAGCAATTCTAAAGTAGGCATTCAGTTTTCGGTAAACGAGTTTCACATCTTCTACGCTTGCGAGATTGTTTAAAAATTGATTTTTTAAAACAGGAACATCTCCGGCGTTGGTTAAAATAATCGCTTTTGCCGGCTGTGAATCTCTACCCGCACGTCCTGCTTCCTGAAAATAACTTTCCATACTTTCCGGGAGATCTATATGAATTACAGTTCTCACATTCGGTTTATCTATACCCATTCCAAAAGCAGTAGTGGCAACCATAACACTTATTTGGTTGGAAAGCCATTTTTCAAATTTCTTAGATTTATCTTCTTTCTTCATACCTCCATGGTATGCAGCGGCTGTAATTCCATTTTTGTTTAAGAATTCGCTTATTTCCTGGGTAGCATTTCTACTCCGAACGTAGATAATTGCCGATTCATTATTTAGAATTTGAGTCAGTCGAAAATACTTATCCTCTGTTCTAATTACCTCATATTGTAGATTAGATCTTTCAAATGTTTTTTGATGGATTTCAGGATTTTCCAATTTTAACTGCTCGCAAATATCTTTTACTACTTCCTGAGTGGCAGTAGCCGTAAATGCAGCAATTGTAACCTCTGGCAACAATTCTCTAATTTCTGCAATATTTCTATAAGCCGGTCTAAAATCATGTCCCCAATGTGATATGCAATGGGCTTCATCTACAGCGATCAAGTTGATATTCATCTGTTTTAATCGCTCTCGCACTAATTCCTGTTGTAATCGTTCCGGAGAGAGATAAAGGAATTTGTAATTTCCGAAGATGCAATTATCAAGATTTCTGTCAAGATCGGCATAAGAAATCCCTCCGGTAATTGCCATAGCTTTGATATTTTTTTGCTGAAGTGCATTAACCTGATCTTCCATGAGGGAGATCAATGGAGAAACTACAATACAAATCCCCTCCTGAATTAAAGACGGTACCTGAAAGCAAATAGATTTTCCTCCACCGGTTGGGAAAAGAGTGAGCGAATCTTTCTTTTTTAGAATGGATTCTATTACCTCGTACTGATGTGTTCTGAATTCAGAAAAACCCCAGTACTTTTCTAATATTTTTAAAGCTTCTTCCTGCAAATTGATCTATATCTTATCTAAAATAAATTGTGTGCGATCTTCCACACTCAACTTAGGTACTTCAACAGGATCGTAACCGAACCTTTTATAGGTAGAATAAAGATAAGACGAAATTTTTAAGGCCTCTTCGAAACTCTCGTAACGTTCATTATCACTTTTATAAATCTCCTTCCACGGAGGAAGAATAAATATTTTATCGTAGCGGTTATTTGTACAAGTTTCGTTGAATACTTCAGGATAATCAGTATCAAAATAATCCATATAAGCGACTACATCTGGCAAGCCACGATCTAAAAAAACGGGATCTAGCTGCAATTCTGAAGCTTCCAGAAATTGATTCAATCTACCTTCTAAAATTTTTTCACTAAATAGTAATGGCTTATGAAGAAATAATTGATCTATCCCTTCCTTTTGAGCTTCCAGTGTCACCTGTCGGGATATCTCATGAAGGCATTTTTTGCCATTCTCTTCCAGTTTATAAATGATAGATGATTTTCCAGTTCCCGGGCCACCGGTAATAACAATTTTTCTATTTTTCACAGGACAAATTTCGACAATTGAATTTGATTATAAAAATGGGATCATTCCTTGTATCTTTGTAGCGAATCGAAGGAAAAAAATATGAGTGACTCAAAGAATCCGGAAGAATTTTATGCAAATCTTAAAAAACAACTTCAGGATACGGCCCTATGGCCATCAGAATATTTATATAAGTTTATCGTTCCTACTAAAGGAGATAAAATAGATGAAGTGGAATCTATTTTTAATGACATGGGTGCGGTTATAGAAACCAAGCAGTCTAAAAAAGGTACTTATACCAGCGTCTCAATTAATGTGAGAATGAAAAATCCTGATGCTGTTATCCAGAAATATAAGGAAGTAGCTGAAAAAGTAGAAGGTGTGATTTCTCTTTAAACTATAGTATAAAAGAACATTATTTATTGTGCTTCTTAGGTAATATTTAGTATTTTGCAGGCAGGAGTAAACTTCAATAAAATACCAATTTAAACTTCAATTTTGACAAACGCATTAGAATATAACTCTGAAAGGAGTCACCTGATAATTCCCGAATATGGTAGACATCTTCAAAAAATGGTGGAACACACCGTGAATATTGAGGATGATCAGGAAAGAAATAAAGTTGCAAATTCGATAATCGCTATAATGGGGAATATGAATCCGCATTTACGTGATGTGCCGGATTTTCAGCACAAATTATGGGATCAGTTATTCATTATTAGTGATTTTAAACTTGATGTAGATTCACCATTTCCAAAGCCTACACGCGAAATGCTTGCGGAGCGTCCTGAAATGCTGGAATACCCTGAAAACAATCCTAAGTACCGGTTTTATGGGAATAATATCAAGCGAATGATTGATGCGGCTAAAGATTATGAAGAAGGAGAATTTAAAGACGCCCTCGTTCTCACCATAGCAAATCATATGAAAAAATCTTATCTAAACTGGAATAGAGATTCAGTTGACGATGAAGTGATTTTTAATCATCTGAAAGAGCTTAGCAATGGTAAGATCAGCCCTAAGAACATAGATGAAGATCTAAGCCAGGCTTCAGATTTAATAAGAGGCGGAGGTGCAAAGAAAAAGTACTCCAAGAATCATAAAAAATCTGGCCGTAAGCCAACTCGTAAACGCCACTAAATCCAATAACTTTTAATGGGAACTTTTCAAATTGAAGGCGGTCATCGTTTAAGCGGGGAAATTCAGCCCCAAGGAGCAAAAAACGAAGCACTGCAGATATTATGCGCTGTATTGTTAACTGAGGAAACAGTTACTATAAACAATATTCCTGATATTCTTGATGTAAATAAGCTTATCAATCTACTTCGTAATCTCGGGGTAAAGGTTGAAAAAACAGGGAAAGGTAGCTATACTTTTAAGAGCGATGATCTTAATATGGACTATCTCAACAGTGAACAGTTTAAGATAGATGGAGGCGGACTTAGAGGTTCTATTATGATCGTGGGGCCAATGTTGGGTAGATTCGGAAAAGGCTTTATTCCTAAACCTGGAGGCGATAAAATTGGTAGAAGAAGGCTGGATACCCACTTTGAAGGATTTATGAAGCTGGGCGCAGATTTTAGATATAATAAGGAAGAAAGATTTTATGGGGTAGAGGCACCTAACGGATTAAAAGGTGATTTTATGCTTCTGGAAGAAGCCTCGGTAACTGGAACTGCAAATATTGTGATGGCTGCCGTCCTTGCGAAAGGAACCACTACCATTTACAATGCTGCCTGTGAGCCTTATCTTCAGCAATTATGCAATATGCTGAATTCCATGGGAGCTAAAATTAGCGGGGTAGGTTCTAATCTACTTACTATAGAGGGTGTAGAAAAACTTGGAGGTTGCAAGCACACCGTTCTTCCAGATATGATTGAAATAGGATCCTGGATTGGTCTTGCTGCAATGACCAAAAGTGATATTACCATAAAGAATGTAAACTGGGGAATGTTGGGCATTATTCCAACTACATTTAGAAAGCTGGGAATCACAATTGAAAAGAAAGGTGATGATATTTATATCCCTGCACATGAGAATGGATATGAAGTACAAAGCTTTATCGATGGTTCAATCATGAATATTAGTGATGCGCCGTGGCCTGGATTTACTCCAGATCTTTTAAGTATTATGCTGGTTGTAGCCACGCAGGCTAGAGGAAGCGTTCTTATTCACCAGAAAATGTTTGAGAGTCGTTTATTTTTTGTGGATAAACTTATTGATATGGGAGCCAAGATTATATTATGTGATCCTCACCGGGCAACGGTAATTGGTCATGACTTTAAATCTCAATTAAAAGCTACTACCATGACTTCGCCAGATATTAGAGCCGGGATATCTTTATTGATTGCGGCACTATCCGCTAAAGGAACTTCTACAATTCATAATATAGAACAGATTGATAGGGGGTACGAACATATTGTAGAACGTCTTAGCGCAATTGGAGCTAAAATTACCAGGTTGGATTAATCCAGTTGACCAAGATGATATTTTAAAACAAAAAGCTGCTCGTTTGAGCAGCTTTTTTTTATCTATTTAAGAAACGAGAACTATACTTCTTCAGTCTTCGCTTTTGCTTTGTTCTCCTTGTAATGGAAAAGGTTTTTATCTTTGATCATAGCCGTTGTTTTTTCCGGCAACATATCTTCCCAGCCTTCTTCACCTTCAGAAATCATTTTTAACACCTCTCTGGAATATACATCCATGATATCAGGGTTATAATCTTTAATATCCTCTACACGTCCATTATATTTGAAGAATTTATAAAGTTCTTTCATTCTTGGATGTACCTTAACACTATCACTGGTTGTAATTTCACCAGTTTCAGGATCTTTAAGAGGGTAGAGATAGACTTTTAGATCTTTAAAGAATAATTTACCAAAGGCTTCCAGAATTCCACCGCTTAAGTGTCGATAGTATTTTTCGTCAAAAACATCTATGAGGTTTTGCACACCCATAGTAAGTCCCATTCTTTGTTTTGAATACCTGGAGAAATATTCTACAACCTTAAAGTATTCTTGGAAATTAGATATCATAACAGTTTGACCTAGAGAGCAAAGCAATTCTGCACGATCCATAAAGTCCCGTTCGTCAATTTCTCCTTCGGCTCTAAGATTAGAGAGGGTAATCTCAAAAATAATTTCAGTATTTTCTTCGGAAACCTTACTTTCCTTCAAGAACATTTCTTTTGAACGTTCATACATATCCATATTCACTTTGGTAACCGGTCTAAAGCTACCTCTAAGTGCAAGGATATTCTTTTTGTACAGAATTTTAGCAGGTAAAACATTATTCCCGTCAGGACCAAACATTACAGCCTCGGTCATTCCATTTTTCACCAATTGCAGGCTCATTAACCTGTTATCTACATTTTCAAACCTTGGTCCAGAAAAATTGATAGTATCAATCTCTATTTGATCCTTATCGATATGATCATATAAATACCTGAGTAATTTCTTAGGATTATCATATTTATAATAGGCGCCGTAAATTAAGTTAACGCCCAGAATTCCTAACGTATTCTGCTGGTGCCTGGCATCATTTTCATGAAATCTAATATGCAGAAGAATTTCATTATAATCTTCTCCTGGTTCCACCTGATACCTAATACCTACCCAACCATGGCCTTTGTATTTCTTTGCAAAATCTATCGTTGCAACCGTATTTGCATAAGTAAAGAATAGTTTATTAGGATGTTTTTCTCGGGAAATTCTTTCTTCTATAAGTCCTGTCTCATGGGACAGCATCTTTTTAAGTCTTGCTTCGGTAACATATCGACGGTCATTTTCTACTCCATAGATAGCGTCACTAAAGTCTTTGTCATAAGCACTCATTGCCTTGGCAATAGTACCCGATGCACCTCCTGCCCGGAAAAAGTTACGCACTGTTTCCTGTCCTGCACCAATTTCAGAAAATGTTCCGTAGATATTTTCATTTAAATTGATACGGAGGGCTTTGCTATTTATTGAAGGAACATTTTCAAATTCCTTGTCGCCCATTATAGTAATTGGCATATTTTTC
>CAXGBX010000130.1:0-6354 GCA_964008195.1 uncultured Flavobacteriaceae bacterium | reverse complement strand
GATTCTCTTCTTTCTTGGGCTTCCATTCTTTAATAGCATAATCTGTATAATATTGGTGCTTTTCTGTAAATACAAGAATGTTTTCTTCCAGCCATTCAGCATTGGTGAAATTTTTCACATTATGCATTTCCAGCTCCTGTCTAAGAAATTCACTGGTTTCTTCAAAATAATCTTTTCCGAAATGGGAAGAATCAGCATCTCGTATAATTTTGTCACCCAGGCAGGTGGGTGTATTGGAGAATCTGGTAGCCAGAATATAATTCTTGACTTGTTCAATAAGTTCTTCCGTAGCGTTATGCTCCTTTAAAAAAGATTCGGCAATTTCAGCGCTCTTTTCTTCATGACCTTTATATTTATGAATATAGCCGGTATCATGCAACCATGCAGCGAGGATCAGTGCTTCAGCCTCTTTAACATTAATTTCAGAATTATCGATTAATTCTTTAGTACTTTTAACCACGCGCTCTGTGTGCTGGTAGTTATGATATATAAAGGTGTTAGGTAGTTTTTCTTTAAATAATTCTTCAACAAATTTATCAGCTTTCTCAATGAGATTATTCATACATGAAGTTCTTTATTACATCGTCCAAATTACAAAAAAAAATGACCAATAATTTCTATGAAAAAAGTTAAACTTTTAGCCATGTTTTTCGGCTTATTTCTAGTTATTTCCTGTGCTACGGTGGAACCTAAATATAGAGACGGAGAACCAAAGTCAGATTTTGGATACCCCACAAATAAGGAAATTGAAAAATCTTTTTATTTATTGGGAGATGGTGGTTATTCTCCACCAGGTGGAACTTCTCTAGGACTTATCGCTTTTAAAACCTTTCTGGATTCAGTTAATAAGACTGAGAACTATACCATTTTTTTAGGCGATAATATTTATCCCGACGGGATGCCCCCGGAGGGTTCACCCAATCGTGAAGCTGCTGAATATCGATTAGATGCCCAGTTGGATGCCATAGAGAATTATGAAGGAAAGGTAGTGGTGATACCGGGAAATCATGATTGGTATAATGAGAAGCTTAACGGGCTCGAACGTCAAAAGGACTACCTAAAGAAAAAATTTGACGATATTTTACTTTGGAGCCCTGAAATAGGTTGCGGATTGGAATCTTTAGAAATTTCAGAAAATATTCAGCTTATTGTAATTGATTCTCAGTGGTATCTGGAAGATTGGGACAAGAACCCAAAAATCAATGATAATTGTGAGCAGATAAAAACAAGGGAAGCTATGTTCCTGGAACTGGAATCTGAAATCAAAAAGAATCAGAATAAAACAGTATTAATTGCTTTGCATCATCCAGTTTATACCAACGGGGTGCACGGTGGCCAATATACTATAGACAGGCATATTTACCCTTCTCAAAAGAAAATCCCACTACCCATACTTGGTTCTCTGGCCACATTAATCAGAACAACAGGGGGGGTATCTATTCAGGATGCGCAGAACAATCGCTATAAATCGCTTGCCACCAGGTTGTCTGTGATCGCTCAGGCTTCAGAAAGAGTTATTTTTGCTTCGGGGCATGAACATTCATTGCAATATATAGAGCATGATAGCGTGAAACAGATTGTTTCAGGTTCCGGCTCCAAAGCTTCGTATGCAACCTTAAGTAATGATGGTTTTTTTGCTTATAATGGACAGGGTTTTGCAGTTTTAGATGTTTTTAAAGATGGATCATCCTGGGTGAGTTTCTACGGAAATCAGGAAAATAAACCAAAATTACTTTTTCAGAAAGAAATTTTGGAAACCCCGGTGCCATTTGAATTTAAGGAATATCCAGATAGCTTTCCTTCAACGATGACTGCTTCCATCTATAACGAAGAAGACACCGAAAAAAGTGCTGTTCAGAAAACACTCTGGGGTGAAAGATATAGAGAATTATATGGCACCGACATTACGTTCAAGGTGGCAGATTTAGATACACTCTATGGCGGGCTGGAAGTAGTTCGGGAAGGCGGAGGCCACCAAACAGTTTCTTTGCGCGTAAAAGATAGTTTGGGTAGGGAGTATAATATTAGGAGGTTAAAAAAAGATGCCCTGCTATTTTTACAGAATGTAGCATTCAAAAACCAGTCGGTTGAAAATAAACTTGAAAACACCGTAGCTGAAAATCTCCTTACAGACTTTTACACAGCTGCCCACCCTTATGGTTTTCTGGCAATTCCTGGGTTAAGTGAAGCGGCAGGGGTCTATCACACAAATCCAGAGGTATTTTATCTTCCTAAACAGAAAGCATTAGGAAAGTATAATTCCATACATGGGGATGATATTTATATGATCGTAGAAAGACCGGAAGAAGGTTGGACAGGTTATGAATCTTTTGGAAAACCAGATCATGATATTGTGAGTACGGCAGATATGCTGGAGAGACTTAGAAGAGATGAAAAATATATTCTGGACGAAACCGCTTATGTGCGAGCCAGGGTTTTTGATATGTTAATTGGTGACTGGGATAGACATCAGGATCAATGGAGATGGGCTGAAATTGAAAATTCTGAAGGAAAGCATTATTTTCAGCCTATTCCAAGGGATCGCGACCAGGTATTTTCAAATTTTGATGGTGCTTTCTTCGGAACTTTAAGGGCGCTTACCGGTTTTGCCAATCAATTTGCAGTTTATGGAGATGATATTAAAGATGTAGAATGGTTTAATATAGCAGCGATGGGGCTGGACAGATCAATTCTTCAGAATACAGGAAAAGAAACCTGGATAGAACAGGCTGAATATATTCAGAAAAATGTATCAGATGAGGCAATTGCTGAAGCTTTCTCTAATTTACCTGAAGAAACAAGAGGAGAAACCACAGAAGCTTTAATAGAAAATGTAATGGGGCGTCGCAATAATATTGTGGACATCGCAAAAAGGTATTACGCCCAACTAGCGAAACTTGCCATTGTTACAGGAACCGATAAAGATGATTTTATTGATGTTGTACGTCTTGAAGATGGAAATACACGGGTAACCATTACCAGGAATAAGGAAGGTGAACGAGCTGAAAATCTAAGTGATAAAGTTTACAAATTTGAAGACACAAAAGAGATATGGGTTTATGGTTTAGACGATGACGATAAAATTTTTATTAAAGGAACTGGTGCTGCTAAAATATTTGTTCGGGTGATAGGGGGGCAGAATAACGATATTTATACGGTAGAAAATAATAATAACGTAAAACTTTACGATCATAAGTCCCTGCCAAATACTGTAAATAAGGAGAATAACGCTAAGTTCAGGTTTACAGATAATTATGAAATTAATACTTATGATAAGGACAAGAAGACGTTTTCTTCAGGATCCATAATCCCTGAATTTAATTATAATCCTGATGAAGCATTTTCTTTTGGGTTGGAATATGTCAAAACCATTAATAAGTTTAAAAGAAATCCATTTACTTCCCAACATACCTATTTTGGAGAATTTAATTCAGCTACTAATGGATTTGAACTGGGTTATGAAGGTGAATTTGCAAGTATCGTTGGAAACTATAATTTATTGATAGGCGGAACCTATAGAAGTCCACAATATTCAGAAAACTTTTTTGGTTTTGGGAATGAGACCCAGAATTTTGATGATGACCTGGAGTTAGATTATAACAGGGTAGGATTGAATGAATATATGGCTAAGGTGGCTCTTGTAAATAAAACACCATTTGGTAGTTACTTCGGGTTTACAGGAAGCTTTGAAGCCATTGAGGTACAGGAGGATGAAGGCAGGTTTATAACTGAAGAATTTGCAACTTTAGATTCAGATATATTTGAAAGAAAGTATTTTGCCGGGTTAGATGCTATGTATAGATATGAAAGTTATGACGATCGCTTAAACCCTACCAGAGGAATGCTATTTGAGTTAAATCTTGGAGCTAAGATTAACACTGCTGAAACAGATCGTCAATATGGGTATTTTAAGCCTTATATGGGATTCTATAATGCTTTGACAAGGAATAGAAAACTGGTAATCAAAACAAGGGCAGAGGCTCATTTAAATATTGGCACTGAGTATGAGTTTTACCAATCTGCGCAATTAGGAGCTGAGAGCGGTTTGCGCGGTTACAGATTGGAAAGATATTCTGGTAAAAGCTCATTTGGTACAGGAGCAGATTTACGTTATTCTTTCAATACTATCAAAACAAGTTTTCTGCCATTTCAATTAGGTATATATGGAGGTTACGATTTAGGTAGGGTCTGGACAGAAGATGAAAATAGTAAAGTATGGCATGATAGCTACGGTGGAGGTTTCTGGATAAACAGTGCAGACTCCATTCAGGGAAAACTTAGTTTATTTTCAGGAAGTGAAGGAGCAAGATTACAGTTTAGTTTAGGCTTTAAGTTTTAATTGAAAAACAGGAATCCATAAAAAAACCGGTTCAATTTGAACCGGTTTTTTTATATAAGAAATTAAAATCTTTAATCTGTATTTTTATTTATAGATAATTTATTAGTAAAATCTATAGTTCTTATAGGGAATGGGATATTAATTCCTTTAGCATCGTAAGCTTTCTTAATAGCAATAATCGCCGTGTTTTGAGCTACTAAAATATCCCTGTTTTTACTTACATCTGTCCAGAATCTTAGCACATAATTAATGGAGCTATCACCAAATTCCTGAAACATTAATTCAACTTCTTCATTTCCTCTCTGTGGAAAAATATCCTCAATCGTTTTAATAGTAAGGTCTCTTACCATTTCAAGATCTGAAGAATATCCAACTCCGCAATTTACAAATACTCGGGAACGTGCAGTTCTAGTAAAATTCTTAAAAGGTTCATCTATAATTTTTCCGTTAGGAATTACCACGTAGTTATTATCTGATTGTTTTATTACAATATTCCGAAGGTTAATTTCCATAACAGATCCAGCGAAACCATTTGTTTCTACCCAGTCTCCAATTTGAAGTTCAGGTAGAAAGCTCAAAATTAAACCAGAGAACGTATTGTTTAATGTTCCCTGCAAAGCAAGACCAATTGCCAAACCTACTACACCGGCTGCCCCTAATACTGAGGTAAGTACCGTATCCAGGTTTAAAAGACCTAATGCAATAAAGAAACCAATTAAAATAATAATGGCCTTAATCACCTTCACGGCCATCTGCCTTATTGAATCCTGTTTTATGCTTTTATTGAAAAGCTTATCGAATATCTTTCCAGCATATTTGGCTATAAAGATAAAGATGATAAAAACGAGAATAGCTAAAAGAAAATTGGGAAGACCTAAAATTATAGTGTCCATCCATCCTTCTAACTTATCCCATATTCCCTTAATTGAATCTTGAACGTTGAAGTCTTGCATATACTATTGTGGTTATTATTTTACTGGTTTATGTTGATCTGTAGTTTTCATTTTCCAGGCATCTAGCATCCAGCTAGTTTTTTCCAGTTCACGGATGTATGCTCCAATAAGATCTATAGTACCTTCATCTCCACCAGCATCTGCAACTTCAACGACTTTTCTCATTTGTTTGAGAAGAAGTCCGTGATCTTCTAGAAGTAACTCAATCATCTTACTGTCTGAAATATCTGAAGGAGATTCCTTCAAGTTAGCATCTTTAAGATAATCACTCAAATTACTTGTTGGTTGGTATCTCAATGTAAGAATTCTCTCCGCAATTTCATCAACTTTTAGCTTTGCATCATCGTAAAGCTCTTCAAATTTTTCATGAAGGTCAAAGAAATTTTTACCAATCACATTCCAATGAAAATTTCTAAGTTTTTGATAATAAATATGATAATCAGCCAATAGTATGTTGAGCTCTTCAACAGTTTTTTTTGTTGTTTCTGTGTCCAAACCTAAATAGTTCATAGTTTTTTTTTATTATTTTTTTAATTTCAATACGAAAATACAATGATTGTAAGATTCGCCCAATTTGTAATAACAGTTTAATAGAAATTTAACTTCGTTTAATCCAAGTCACGATGGTCTTTTAAATCTAACTTCTCCATCATTTTTTTAGAAATCTGTCCGCTTGAGATTCCATATCCATCAACAAGAACACCTTTGTGGTTATCAGAAGTTGTTATGGCATAAAGTATAGCGTTGTCATCTGGATTACTCATTCCTTCAAAGCGTAAGACTTTATCTACTTCAAATTCTTCAACACCAAAAGTTTGTTTTTTAGATTTCATTTCAATTTTTTCATCAAGTAAATTAAAGTCTTCCTCATAACCTTCTTCTAGCTTCAATTTATTGATGGCTTGAGATAATGTACCGTAGTCTTTCATTTTTGTTCAATTTTATATAAAATCAAATTACACTGAAAGCGGGATTTAAGCAAAAACTACTGGAGGTTTAGGATAAGTTTAACTTGACTTTTATTTTTCGAAAGCCTTATCTATCCGTGCGGTTTAAGCTAAA
>CAXGBX010000129.1:0-6397 GCA_964008195.1 uncultured Flavobacteriaceae bacterium | reverse complement strand
TATAGAATCCAATCATACTTTTGTTTTTAAAAATAAGGGCTTTCTTAGAAGTTTCATCGGACTTTGGTTTGATCTTTTAAGACTGAATCTTGGAAAGGTGATGGACAGGCTTCAGGTATGGATAAGGGTTAAAGATGATCCTCATGATATTTTTGAAGATTTAATCGATTTGATAAAGGAGCATAAATTATACATGATATTTATGTTTCAGTTAAGTGATTTTTCTATCTATGATCGTAATATTAGCCACAATAGAATACCTCACCGAGCGGTGATAAAATCTGTAGCAGATTACGCAAAAGTCGGTTTGCTGATGGGTTATTACGCCATGGAAGAGGTAAAGAGTCTAAGGAAGGAAAAATTGAGACTGGAAGAAATAATTCATAGCCCTGTAGAGCATGCCATGAATTCTCAATATAACTTGCAATTACCAGATCAATACAATAATCTTTCAGAATTGGAAATTCATAATGATCATTCTATGGGATATCCCGATAATCCTGGATTTCGTGCAGGTACCTGTACTCCTTATCTATTTTATGATATTAATATGGAGATAACCACGCCTTTACGTGTCCATCCATACGCCTTTCATTCGAAGGTTGTAGGGAGTATGGCCACAACAAAACTTGGGGAGGAAATTTCGAGGATGTTATTGGAGGTTAAAGAGGTTCAGGGGAGGTTTAGAGCCGTTTTTAGTAACCACGATTTTTCAGATTACGCAGATAAAAATTTATACTACTCACTTTTAAAGCAAATTAATGAAGTTGAATAATATAGAACATATCTTTTTTGATCTGGATCATACCCTTTGGGACTTTGATCGCAATTCTGCCCTGGCATTTAAAAAGGTTTTTGAAGAACAAAAGATCGAATTAAATATTGAAGAATTTCTGCAGGTGTATATGCCTATAAATTTTAAATATTGGGAGCTTTACCGGAATGATTCGGTAACTAAAGAAGCCTTGAGATATGGTAGGTTAAAGGATAGTTTTGATAATTTGAAGTTTGAGACTCAGGATGTAACCATAAATTTGATAGCCGATAATTATATAAATTACCTTCCTGATAACAATCATCTGCTTGAAGGAAGCATAGAAATTCTCGAGCATTTGAAGAGGAACTATAAATTGCATATTATTACTAATGGGTTTGAAGAAGTTCAGCACAAAAAAATGCAAAATTCGGCTATTCTTGGATATTTTGAGACCGTTACAACGTCAGAAGAAGCAGGGGTGAAAAAACCCAATCCTTTAATTTTTGAGAAAGCAATCAAAAAAAGCGGAGCTAAAAAGTCAAATTCAGTAATGATTGGCGATAACCTGGAGGCAGATATTATTGGTGCCCATCAATATGGTTTACATGTTATCTACTTAGATTCTGAAGGTCAATCTACTCAGCATCAGTATCCTCAAATTCAAAAGTTAAAAGAACTGTTAAATTATTTATAATAATAAAGAATGGGTATTTTCGTTCCCTTAGAAAGCCTTATTCGTGTCTCGTCATAAATTTTTAAAAATATCAATTCTATTAGGTGTCTTCTGCCTTTTGTTTACGTCTTGTTTCAAAGATGTAGATTTTGAGCAGGCGCAGGATATTGTGCTCGCCCCAGATTTGGAAGCCGATCTATTAGTATATACGATTAATGAAACAGATTTTCAGGTTTCTGAAACAAATACTTTTACTCCGGTAATTCGGGATACGGTTAGATTAGAATTTCTGGATGATGATTATATCCAGGATGGGCTCATGCAAGCTGAATTCAGGTTTAAACATGAAAATAGATTTCCATATTTGATAAAAAGCAGTATTCGGTTTTTATCTGAAAATGACCGGAGGCAGTTCTCTGTTAATTACGAGATACCTCCCGGATCTACTGAGGCTCCGTCTGTAATTGATACTATTCACGTTGTTGATGATATTAGGACTGTTAGGAGGTCTATAAAAATGCTTGTAGAATTAGAAATGATTGGTGGTGGAAAAGACATTGAAGGTGAATTGGATTTTTCATCTAAAGGGCTTTTCAAGTTTGAATTTTAGTATGCAGAAAGTAATTCTGATCTTATTTCTTTTAATCTCTTTGTCAGGCATTGGTCAAAATAGGCCTTTACTTTATAATGTAGATGATTTACCGCAATCACTGCTGCAAAATCCAGGTGCGCGAATAGATTTTACCCGGCATATCGGGCTCCCTTTTTTTTCGCAAATACATTTGTTCGCAGGTTCCACCGGTGTTACGGCACACGATGTATTTTCGGATGAAAACCAAAATGTAAATCAAAGAGTTCGTGGTGTGATGAATAACATCACAGCAGGAGACTTTTTTTCTATAAATGAGCAATTAGAAATTCTTTCTTTAGGCTGGAAGATGGGGGATAGAGGGTATTTCTCTACTGGTATATATCAGGAGTTGGATGTTTTCGCCTATTTTCCAAAAGATCCTGCTCAGCTTGCCTTTGAGGGAAATGCCAATTATATCAATCAAGATTTTGAATTTTCAGATGTCAATTTCACTGGAGAGGTTTTGACTGTATATCATGCAGGTTTCAATTATAAAGTGGATAGGAAATTAACGGTAGGAGGTAGATTTAAATTGTATTCTGGGATATTCAATGCTGAAAGCACCAATAATGAAGGAGTTTTTCGAACTGTAGATACCCCTAATGGCCCTAATTTTTATAGGCATGAAGTGTCAGGTATGGATGTAACGGTAAATACTTCTGGATATGCTTCTTTAAGAGATGAAGACGATATGACGGTAGATAAAGCAGTTGCTGAACTTCTAAGCAGGTCTTTTTTTGGACAGAACGTTGGCCTAGGGGTAGATCTTGGTTTTAATTATAAGGTGAGTGATCAGTTTTCAGTAAATGGTTCCATACAGGATCTGGGTGTCATGTTTCACCGTGAGGATGTTGAGAATTCTAATTATTTTGGTTCTTTTCAAACTAATGGGATAGAACCTTTATTTCCTGAACTCGAAGCAAATGAAGCTACCATTCCATATTGGGATGTTTTTGAAGAAAGACTGGATAGAAACCTTCGTGAAGAAACCACTGAAAATACCTACACTACCTGGCGCCCTTTAAAGTTCAATGCCTCTTTCGAATTTGGTACAGGTAAATCTATACTTCCCTGCGATTATCTTATCAGCAAGCGCCCCAGATTTATGAATCTGTTCGGCATGCTCATTTCAGGGGTAAACAGGCCTAAAGGGCCAACTTATGGGATTACGGCTTATTGGGATAGGAAAGTGACCGATAATCTAAGGTTCCGCCTGGCTTATGGGATGGATGAATATTCTATCACTAAATTTGGAGCAATGGTTTCTTCCAGATTTAAGAATTTTAATATCTATCTTGGAGTCAATGATATTATTGGTTATACTAATTTAGCAAAAGCGAACAGCGCTTCGTTACAATTGGGGCTACAATTCGTATTTAAAGATTTATAGATCTTCTAAAGTATGGGTAGATACTATCCAGATAAAAAATTAATTAAATGAAAAACTTATTTGCAATCCTATTCATTTTCACATTAGTGAGCCAGGTTTCTGCTCAGGATATAAATGATTATAAATACATTGTTATTCCGGAAACTTATGAGTTTACTGGAGAAAGAGACCAGTATAGATTAAATTCTCTGACAAAATTCCTTTTCGAAAAGAATGGATTTAATACTGTCATGAAGAATGGGGACAAGCCGGAAGATCTGCGGAAAAATGGGTGTATGGGACTTCAAACACAAGTCGAAGAAAGTTCAGGGCTTTTTGTAACCAGACTAACTTTAAAGCTTATAGACTGTAACGATCAGGTTGTTTTCCAATCAAAAGAAGGTCAAAGTCGGGAAAAAGATTTCCAGATGGCTTATCATGAAGCTTTAAGGGATGCTTTTAGTTCGATTGAAGAGATTGATTATACATTTACTGAAAATGATAACAAACGAGATATTCCGGAAGTAGAAATTACCGGCTTACCTGTTGCTGCTGATGAATCTGTTGGAGAAAATTCTAAAATAACCGAAGTTGAAAGAAAACCAGCTGAGCTTATTAAGAAGAAGGAAGAAAACCTTGTTTCAAAAAATACCAGGGCATTAGATAGAACTGAGGGAATATTTCTATATTCTGGGAAAACTTATAGCCTGAAAGAAACCGATCAGGGATTGGGACTTTACCAGGAAAATTCATCAGATCCAATTGCCATTTTAATTGAAACAAACGGAGGGCAGAGTTATATTTATAATTCTCTTACCAATAGAGGGGTCGCTTATTTGGATGCATCCGGAAATCTTATTGTAGAATATCTGGATAGCAAAAATAACAAGGTCTCTTTAACTTATAAGGCTAAAAATTAATATCCATATTTCTTTTGCCATCTTTTTCTTAGAAATTCACGCTGTGCATTTTCTCTTTGATTGTTGCCAGGTTTATAGAGGGTAGTATTGCTGATTTCTTCGGGTAAAAATTCAGCAGCGATAAAGTTTCCTTCGTGATTATGGGCGTATTTATAATTCTTGCCGTAGCCGATATCCTTCATGAGTTTGGTTGGAGCATTCCGAATTGCCAGTGGTACAGATAAATTCCCTGTTTTCTTTACAAGGCTTTGGGCGTCGTTAATTGCCATATACGCTGCATTGCTTTTTGGTGAAGTTGCCAGATATGTAACACATTGACTCAGAATAATCCTTGCTTCAGGATATCCTATGGTGTTTACTGCCTGGAAAGAGCTATTGGCGATTACCAGAGCAGTCGGGTTTGCATTGCCAATATCTTCACTGGCTAAGATCAGCAATCTACGAGCTATAAACTTTACGTCTTCACCGCCTTCTATCATCCTTGCAAGCCAATAAACTGCTGCGTTGGGATCACTTCCCCTGATAGATTTTATAAAAGCAGAAATGATATCGTAATGTTGCTCGCCAGTTTTATCATATAGGACGGTGTTTTGCTGTACTTTGGTTAAAACAAGATCATTGGTGATCTCTACATTATTTTCAGCAGAGGTGACCAGAAGTTCAAAAATATTGAGGAGTTTTCTCGCATCCCCGCCACTTAATCTTAATAAAGCTTCGGTTTCCTTTAATATTACATTTTTAGATGAAATAATTTTGTCTTGTTTTATAGCTCTTCCTAATAGTGCTACAAGGTCATCCTTTGAAAATGGCTTTAATATATATACCTGGCATCTAGATAAAAGAGCAGATATCACTTCAAAACTTGGATTTTCGGTGGTAGCTCCTATAAGGGTAACCCAACCTTTTTCTACAGCTCCCAAAAGTGAATCTTGCTGTGATTTACTAAAGCGGTGAATTTCATCAATAAAAAGTATAGGACTTTTTGTCGTAAAAAGACCATCACTTTTTTTAGCTTTTTCAATCACCTCCCGCACATCCTTTACTCCACTGCTTATTGCACTTAGGGTAAAGAATGGTCTGCCAGATTCTGTAGCTATAATATTTGCAAGCGTAGTTTTTCCAACACCCGGAGGCCCCCAGAATATCATGGATGGAATAATTCCCTGTTTAATCTGCTGTTTTAATGCGCCATCTTTTCCAATTAGATGTTGCTGACTTAAATAATCTTCGAGGGTTTTTGGACGGAGCCTTTCGGCCAGTGGTTGATTCATGCTAAGTTGAAATATGACAGTTTTACCTCCATTTCAGTTTGGATAGTTTTTTGTAATATTAATTAAAATTCAATAAAGTTTGAAAGCATCCACACCTTTTGTTTTTACCAGTGGGACTATAACATTCCCGCTTTTATTTGTGCTTTTGATCTGGATAGTTTTCTGGGTGGAAGTTCGTTTTGGGGTTTCTTTAAATTCTTTCGGGGTAAGGCCGGGTGAAATTAAAGGTTTAAGGGGCATCATATTTTCCCCCTTTATTCATTCAGATATAAAGCATCTTTTTAATAATACCATCCCGTTATTTATATTGTCGTTATCGCTTTTCTATTTTTACAGGCCTATAAGCTGGAAAGTGCTTCTCATTGGTCTTGTATTAACCGGGTTGCTTACCTGGTTAATCGGTAGGCCAGCCAATCATATAGGAGCCAGCGGAATCATTTATCTACTTGCTTCATTTCTCTTTTTTAAAGGAATATTTTCAAAGCATTACAGATTAGTAGCTTTATCCTTAATTGTTGTATTTGTCTACGGAGGTCTGGTTTGGTATGTAACACCTATAGATCCTTCTATTTCTTGGGAAGGTCACCTTTCTGGTCTTTTGAGCGGGCTATTTTTAGCAGTAGTCTTTAAAAATAAAATTGCTGAATCGCCTAAGTACAAATGGGAGGAACCTGGTTATTCTGAAGAAGATGATCTCTTTATGAGGCATTTTGATGAAAATGGAAATTTCATCGAAAATTTACCTATCGAGAACAAATTTGATTCAGAAGAATCTA
>CAXGBX010000128.1:0-6405 GCA_964008195.1 uncultured Flavobacteriaceae bacterium | reverse complement strand
GAATTCAATTTTCTTTTCTTTCAGGATATCTTCTACAGAGCTGTCTTTAGCCTGAAAAACGATTCCGCAGTTTTCATTGAATAGAAGTTTGATAATATCATTTTCCTTTAATACTGAAAGATTAAGGTCGGCTCCAAGATTTACATCGGCAAAGCACATTTCCAGCAACGTGGTGATCAATCCGCCAGACGCAACATCATGTCCCGCAAGAATAAGATTTTCTTTTATCAATTCCTGAATGGCATTAAATGCCTCAGCAAAATATTTGTGGTTCTTAATTGTTGGAACTTGATTTCCTACTTTATTCAAAATTTGAGCGAAAGAAGAACCTCCGAGTTTGAAAGAATCCTGGGAAAGATTGATATAATAAATATCTCCACCATTTTTTTGAAGTACAGGTTCCACAACTTTCGTGATATCATTACAATGTCCAGCCGCAGAAATAATAACAGTTCCCGGAGAAATTACCTGAGAATCCTTATATTTCTGTTTCATAGAAAGAGAATCTTTTCCGGTAGGAACATTGATTCCCAAGGAAATTGCGAAATTTGAAACTGCTTCAACTGCTTCATACAACCTGGCATCTTCACCTTCATTATTACAAGGCCACATCCAATTAGCCGAAAGGGAAACAGACTTTAGACCTTTTTCAAGGGGAGCCCAGACAATATTTGAAAGTGATTCTGCAATGGAGTTTTTTGAACCGGCAACCGGATCTACCAAAGCGGAAATAGGGGAGTGCCCAATGGAAGTAGCAACACCCTCTTTTCCTTTATAATCTAAAGCCATTACCCCGCAGTTATTTAACGGTAGCTGAAGGGATCCTGCAGTTTGTTGTTTGGCAACCCGGCCAGAAACACAACGGTCTACTTTATTCGTTAACCAGTCTTTACAGGCAACAGCCTCTAATTGTAAAACCTGTTTAAGATATTCGTGTATCTCAGAAGTCTTATATTTTATTTCTTCGTAATTTCTTTTGATGGTTTTATCATTCATGACCGTTTTCGGAGAACTCCCGAACATATCAGATAACTCCAGATCCATAGGTCTCTGTCCAGATTCTTTGCCTTCAAAGGTAAATCGATGGTCACCGGTAACATTTCCTACTTCATACATCGGGGAGCGCTCTCTTTCTGCCACTCTTCTAAGTGTAGCAATTTCTGCTTCTCCAATCACCAATCCCATTCTTTCCTGGGATTCGTTTCCAATGATTTCTTTTGCTGAAAGCGTTGGATCTCCAACTGGTAAAGCATCCAGATCAATCTTACCACCTTTTTCTTCTACAAGTTCACTCAAACAGTTTAAATGTCCGCCGGCACCATGGTCATGAATAGAAACTATTGGATTTTTATCACTTTCTACCATTCCGCGTACGGCGTTGGCAGCACGTTTCTGCATTTCAGGATTGGAACGCTGGATGGCATTCAGCTCGATTCCGCTGCTGAATTCTCCGGTGTCTGCTGAGGAAACTGCCGCACCACCCATTCCAATTCGGTAATTTTCTCCACCAAGAACTACAATTTTGTCTCCTTTCTTAGGAACATCCTTTAAAGCCTGGTCTTGTTTGCCATATCCAATTCCTCCAGCTAACATAATTACTTTATCATAACCCAAGGCTCTGTCATGTTCAGAATGTTCAAAAGTGAGTACAGATCCTGAAATAAGAGGTTGACCGAATTTATTTCCAAAATCGGAAGCGCCATTAGAGGCTTTTATTAGAATATCCATCGGAGTTTGATATAGCCAGTCTCTTTCTTTCATACCATTTTCCCATTTTCTGTCTTTATCAAGACGGGAATAGGAAGTCATATAAACTGCAGTTCCTGCAAGAGGCAGCGAACCTTTTCCTCCGGCAAGCCTGTCACGTATTTCACCACCACTACCAGTTGCAGCACCATTAAAAGGCTCAACCGTGGTTGGAAAATTATGTGTTTCAGCCTTTATAGAAATTACTGAATCAAAATCCTTAGTTTGGTAATATTCAGGAACGTCCGGCGCTTTTGGTGCAAATTGTTCTACTCTGGGACCTTTTACAAAGGCAACATTATCTTTATATGCAGAAACAATATCATTTGGATTTTCTTCAGAAGTTTTTCTGATCATCTTGAAAAGGGAAGAAGGTTTTTCTTCTCCATCTATCACAAATGTTCCATTGAAGATCTTATGCCTACAGTGTTCAGAATTTACCTGTGAGAATCCAAAAACTTCAGAATCGGTTAGTTTTCTCCCCAATTTTTGAGCAAGGTTTCCAAGATATTTCACCTCTTCCGCATTCATTGCCAAACCTTCTTTTTGGTTGAAGGCTTCAATATCGTCTACCTCAATAATTGGCGCAGGATTTATATGAATATCAAAAATATCCTGATCCAGAGTTTCATATTTTTGAGAAAGCATAGGATCGAAATCGTGGAAATGTTCGTCTACCCTTAGAAATTCCTCAATTCTAATTAGTCCGTGAATGCCCATATTCTGGGTAATTTCAACAGCGTTTGTACTCCAGGGAGTGATCATTGCGGCACGGGGACCAACAAAAAAATCTGCCAGCGCAGATTTGTGTATTTGTTGAGTATTTCCGAAAAGCCAGTTTAGTTTTGAAATTTCCTGGGCTGAAAGTTCTGAGTGGGTTTCCACAGCAAAAACCTTGGTAGTTTGGTTTCCGAAGAAAAGAATCATTTATGTTGTGTTTGTGTTGTTTTGCAAAGGCACAAATTTATGATTTTTTATCGGGGAGATTAAATAATTTAGGAAAGTTAAATCTTAATTTTTCTAAGTTTTCAGTATATTAATATACTAATAGAAAAATTTAGAAATGTATTTGAAGTATGAATTTATAATGATGATGGGATTTTTCACTATATTCGGAATCAGTTCCTGTTCGGTCACTGCTGATGTGGACAATGAAGAAGAAGTTGTTGATTTGCGCATAAACCATTTCAAACAAACTGCTTTTGGTGTTGCTCCCAGATTGGTGTTTTTAGTGCAGGAATCTGAAAAAATAGGAGGAGAGGAGTGGAGCTATTTTTATGATGGGATTGAAGGTTTTGAATATGAGATTGGTTATATATATGATATTTCTGTAAAGAAGGAACAAGTGGAAAATCCACCGCAGGATGCCTCCTCAAATAGGTATATTTTACAGAAGGTTATTTCTAAAGAAAAAGTTGATTCTAACGAAAATTTTGAAATTAGATTAAAATGGGAAGAAACTAATTTTGTAAATGAAAGGGATGGAGCTCATTTTCTAATGGATCAATATAAGATTGATTGTGCCGAAATGTGCCCGGATCTTTCTCAGGGACTTGAGAATGAGGAAGAATTGACAGGAATTTTTTCACATGGTTCTAATGGAGAATTAAAACTTATTTCTATTCAATAAAAATAATTCTATTGTCTGTTCGAGCGCAGTCGAGAACTGTTTCGTAGTAAATAAATAGGTTTCGAATCCGCTAAACCTAACATGCAAAGCTCTAATCAATATTTAATTTAAAGCTATCTCCTTACCTCTCTTCTTTGATTATTCTTTCTGAAGCAACGCCATATAGAATCCGTCGTACCCGCTTTCGCTAGAAAGAATTTTCTTCTCTTTCAGCAGTTTAAAATTTTTTCCACCCTCAGTTTTTAAAAATTTCTGAACCTGTTTTTCGTTTTCTGAAGGCAGTATAGAACAGGTAGCATATACCATTTTACCACCATCTTTTAGAATTCTGGAGTATTTCTCCAATATCTCCAGTTGAGTATTTTTGATTTTTTCTAAAAAGTTAGGTTCCAGCTTCCACTTTGCATCAGGGTTTCTGCTCAAAACCCCTAATCCGCTACAGGGAGCATCAATAAGCACTCTGTCTGCTGAATTGTATAATTTCTTAATTACTTTCGTAGAATCAATACTTCTGGTTTCCACATTGTGGGCGCCAGCACGTTTAGCCCTTCTTTTAAGCTCTTTTAGTTTGTTTCCGTAGATATCCAGTGCGATGATCTGACCCTTATTTTCCATAAGCGCAGCTAGATGTAGCGTTTTTCCACCAGCACCGGCACAGGTATCTACCACACGCATTCCAGGTTGTACGTCCAGGAGTTCAGCTACTCTCTGGGAGTTGGCATCCTGTACTTCAAAGAGGCCGTTCTGAAAGGCCTTAGTTTTGAATATATTTGCTCTTTCTTTTAATTCCAGTGCTTCGGGATAGTTGCGGACAGGATTGGTTTCAATACCTTCTTCGCTAAGTTTTGCAGCTAATTCCTTTAAATTGGTCTTAAGCTTGTTCACTCTTATTACCACCGGAGCCTGTTCATTCAGTGCATGGATTTCTTTAGTCCAGACTTTCTCACCTAATTCTTTTTCTCCAAGCTCATCCATCCAGTCTGGTACAGATTCCCTGAATTTTCTAATTCGGCTCAATTCATCGAACCTACCTTTAATACGTCTTTCAGGAGTTTTTTCAAATTGTGGCCAGTCTGGAATTTTAACTCCTCTAAGCACACACCAAACAGCAAGCATTCTAAAAATATCCTCTCTCTTAAATGGTTCTTTCACTTCTGCTATTTCAGCATAAAGTCTTTTCCATCTTACAATATCATACGTGGTTTCTGCAATAAACCCACGGTCTCTGGATCCCCAGCGTTTATCCCTTTTTAGGGTATTGGCTATGACCTTATCGGCATATTTTCCTTCATTAAATATTTCGGCTAAAGCATCAACGGTAGCAAAAACAAGATTCCTGTGTAGGCGCATAAATATTCTTTAAAGCCGCAAAGTTACGTTTTTTTGAATGGGAATAATTTATATTTGAGTCAAATTCCATTCATGAGAAAATTTAGTTTTTTATTGATTTTTCTGGCCTTTGCCTGTAAAAATTCCTCAGAGGAAAGTTCTGCAGATCAAGCTCCGAAACACCAATCTCAATTTTTTGAATCTGTAGAAACGCAAGTTATACTGGAAGATGACTCCCTGAGTGTTCGTGCTATTGAAGTGATAGGACAGAACCTGGCTGTTGCCGGAAATAATGGTATGTATGGTTTGTATAATGCTGCGGAGGGAAGCTGGAAAACAAATATTCAGAAATTTGATAGTATAAGTCCGGAATTCAGGGCTATTGCAAGTACTTCAAATGATTTTTTTATGCTGAGTGTTGGAAGTCCGGCATTGCTCTATAAAACTGGAAATTCCGGAAAAATGGAATTGGTTTATAAAGAAGAGCATGAAAAAGCTTTTTATGATGCGATGGCTTTCTGGAATGATAGCGAGGGTATTGCTATAGGAGATCCAACCAATGCTTGTATGTCTATAATTATAACACGTAATGGTGGGAAAAGCTGGAGCAAGATTGATTGTGAAAATTTACCGGAAGCTGCGGAAGGGGAGGCTGCCTTCGCGGCAAGTAATTCTAATATCGCAATCCAAGGTGATAAAACCTGGATCCTTACCGGAGGGCTGAAATCTCGAATCCTTTGTTCAGCTGATAAAGGAAAATCCTGGGAAATATTTGAAACTCCACTTTTGCAAGGGAAACCAACTACCGGCGGTTATAGCCTGGATTTTTATGATGAGCATACTGGAATTACAATTGGCGGAGATTATACCAACCCCGAAGGAAATACTGGCAATAAGGCAATTACCAATGATGGAGGAAAAACCTGGAAATTAATTGCTGATGGTAAGGCGCCGGGATATAAAAGCAGTGTGAGATATGTTCCAAACTCTGAGGGAAAACAGATTTTAGCGACAGGATTCAGCGGAATCCATTATAGCAAAGATGCCGGGGAATCCTGGGAGAAATTATCTGATGAAGGTTTCTATACTTTGAGATTTGTAAACGATACGGTGGCTTATGCGGCTGGAAAAGGAAGGATTGCTAAATTGATTTTCCGCTAGAAAGAAATAATCCGACAGATTAAGAACCTGCCGGATTATAACTACTAACTAACCAAAAAACTAAAAAATTAATAATATCGCTATTCGCTATTATTTGAGTCATTACGATCACGCTTAGAGCGATATTCCTTTATAAGCTTTTTATGGAATTCGTCTTCCAGTTTATGTAGCTTAATTATATCCTTAGCAGAAATAATTTCTTTAAGATCTTTAAACAGTTGCTTCTTGATCTTATATTCTTCGTTCTCTACCGTTAAGTATTCATCGAGAAGCTCATTTGCTTTTTCTTCATTTATGCATTCTATATTTTCAAGTTCTATATGTTCTCTTTTATGTAAATCTCTTCTCTTAGACTCATATTCATTATATATGGGCCAAAATTTTTCAGCCAGCTTATTATTTAAATTGAGTTCCTGAGTAAAAAAAGCAACTTTAAGTGCTTTAATTCTTTCACGTTGGGCATCTTTATCTGATTCCTGACTAATAAGCTGGGAAGTAGAAAAAATTACAAATAATATTAAAACGAGTTTTTTCATAAG
>CAXGBX010000127.1:0-6572 GCA_964008195.1 uncultured Flavobacteriaceae bacterium | reverse complement strand
TAACCGTCCTGAAGAGATCAGGGAGTTGCTGGACAGCATGAGGAAACTAATTTCGAAAGTCTCTTTTGAAGTAGTGATCGTTGAGGATGGTTCCAGTGTAAAATCTGATGAAATTATTCGGCAGTTTGCGGGAGATCTTAACATCAGTTATTATTATAAATCGAATTCTGGTCCCGGTGATTCCCGGAATTATGGGATGAAAAAGGCGAAAGCAGATTATTTCCTAATCTTGGACTCTGATGTGATCCTGCCCGAAAATTATCTTAAAGAAGTTCATCGCTTTCTTTCTGAAGATTATTGCGATTGCTTCGGCGGTCCCGATGCAGCCCATCCTTCTTTCAGCAATATTCAGAAGGCCATAGATTATACAATGACCTCCTTTTTTACTACAGGTGGAATAAGAGGTGGTTCTGAAAAAGGTTTCCAGCCGCGTAGTTTTAATATGGGGATAAGCAGGAAAGCTTTCGAAGCCAGTACGGGATTTGGTCAAATTCACCCGGGCGAAGATCCAGATTTGAGTTTAAGACTTAAAAAGTCCGGCTTTAAAATTTGCCTGATACCTGATGCGAAGGTATTTCATAAGCGAAGGATAGACTGGGATAAATTTTATATACAGGTGAAAAAATTCGGAATGGTAAGGCCCATATTAAATAAATGGCATCCGGGTTCTTCAAAGATTACCTACTGGTTTCCAGCTCTATTCATATTGGGATTAGTATTTTCTGTTATTTTGGCTGTTTTAAACGTATGGTTTTTTATCGGCTGTTATTTAATTTATTTTTTAATTATTGGCATAGATGCTGCGATAAAAAATAAAAGTATTTATATTGGGTTGCTCGCAATAAAAGCTGTTTTTATTCAATTTTCAGGATATGGAATTGGGTTTCTAACTTCCACATTCAAAATTGGGATTATGAACAGACAGCCGGAAAAGGAGTTTCCACAATTATTTTTTAAAAAAGATGGCGGCAGTTAGAAAACCAAGATTTAAAAGATCCAGCGTAAAAACATTCAGTTTTTTCCTCGTTTTCTCTGCAATAGTCTGGGTACTGGTTCAGTTTTCCAAAAGCTATACCCAATTAATTGAAATTCCCGTAAATTATATCAATACCCCACTGGATAAAAGCATATCTGAAGAACGTCCAGATCATGTAGACCTCCAATTACAGGATAATGGATTTAATATTTACTATTATAAGATTGTCAATCCACAGTTACAAATTGACCTATCCAAAGCAAGGGAAGTAGACGAGAGCCTGGTGTACACCCTGCAAAATCATCTAACTGAAATTGAAGCACAATTAAAAATAGACTTTGAAAAATCCAGGATTATCCAGGAAGAGATTATAGTACCTTTTCAGTTTAAAAAGGAAAAAATGCTGAAGGTGGTGCCAAATATTGAAGTCAATTATGCCGTGGGATTTTCAGCAGATGATCCCGTGAAACTGAGTCCGGATTCAGTAAAAGTAAGCGGTCCTGAAAAAATAATAGACAGCCTTGTAAGAGTACCTACCAGAAGCATAAAACTGGATAAAGTGAATTCAGATCTAAATGGGACTGTGGCTATCGATACTTCAGGATTTGGTGAACTGAGTTTCTATGAAAATAGTGTCACGTACACCCAGAAAGTAGAAAAATATACCGAAGGTAGTGCAGAGATCGCTGTGGAAGTAGAAAATGTTCCAGATAACCTGAACCTTGCTTATTTTCCGAAAACCGTGGTGGTTTATTACCAGGTGAATTTAAAACAATTTGAAAATGTAAGTGCTGCAGATTTTCGGGTGGTTTGTGACTATAAAAATGTTAACCAAGGACAAGACTATATGATCGCGCAGATTGTTGAAAAACCTGGATTTATTAATAATGTTCGGCTGAATGAACGCAGGATACAATTTGTGATTAAAAGATGAAAATTGTAGGACTTACCGGAGGTATTGGCAGCGGTAAAACTACGGTGGCCGGTTTTTTTAAAGAATTCAATATTCCTGTATATATAGCAGATGATGCGGGAAAAAGGCTGATGCAAACTTCCTCTGAAATTCGGAAAGAAATCATAGATCTTTTTGGTGCTGACGCCTATGAAGCTAAAGTTCCTAATAGAAAATTTATAGCCTCCAGGGTTTTCAATGATAAAGAGCAGTTATCTAAGCTTAATCAAATTATCCATCCTGCGGTAGAAAAAGATTTTGAGTACTGGCTGGAAGATCAAAATTCAGATTATGTGATTTATGAAGCTGCCATTTTATTTGAAACCGGCGGATATAAAAAATGTGATTTCAGTATTCTGGTTACCGCTCCAAAAAAATTAAGAATTGAACGTTTGCAAAATCGGGATAATAGTTCTGTAGACGAAATAAAGGATAGAATGGAAAACCAATGGGATGATGAAAAAAAATCTCAGATGGCTGATTTCATAATAGAAAACAAGGAATTAGCTCAAACGAAACTACAGGTTGAAGATATTCATTCTAAAATCTTAAAAGCAGGCAAAAATTGGTAGAAGTTTTGTTAACATTTGGTTAAACACTTTAAGCTCTAAATGTTAAAATCTTACTTTTGACCGCATGAATAAGAAGCTTTTTGTCCTTCTCGTTGCTCTGATGAGTTTGTCCCTGATAGGGATAATATTTGTTCAGGGATACTGGATTAAAAGCACTATTGATGATAGGGAGGAGCAGTTTTCTTACAATGCGAAACAAATCCTATTAGATGTTTCCGAAGAAATTCAGAATAGGGAATTTGAACGGTATTATTTCCAGTTTAAAAATCCTGATAGCCTGAATAGCAAATTAAGCGACCAGACAATTACCGAGTATTTTTATAGTAGCAGGAACGATGACCGGAACGAGACGTATTTCAATTCTGAAATCATTCTTGAAGAAGATTATAAGGTTTCTTCTGGTTTTCTGCAATTTGCCCAGGATAGTATTCAGTTCACCAAAATGATCAATAAGCGGGTTACCGATATTGTGAAAAATAATCAGATTGATGGAGGAGAATTAAGTGCCAGGCAACGAATAGAACATATAGAGCGCCTATCCAGAATGGAGGATGTAGAAAAAGATATTTTACGTTCGGCTATTTCAGATATGGTGGTAAGATTACCTGTGCATAAAAGGGTTTCCGAAGAAACAATTAATGAATTGATTGCAGAACAGCTGAAAGAAAGAGATCTTAAGACTGGATTTGAATTTGGAATTTATAATAACTCCATCGCTACCAATCTTCATTCTGAAAATTTTAGTTTAGGTCATCCCGCTACCTACGCGGTACCATTATTTATGGATAGTATGGGGAGAAGCGGATACCAGTTACTGGTGAATTTTAAGGATAAAAAAGAAGAGGTTTTATCTTCGGTGATCCTGATGGCAACACTTTCTATCATCTTTACCTTAATAATTGTGATCGCCTATTCCAGTGCACTTTCGCAGTTAATAAAACAAAGACAGATATCACAGATAAAGACAGATTTTATCAATAACATGACCCATGAGTTCAAAACTCCTATTGCCACAATAAACCTGGCTCTGGATGCCATAAAGAACCCGAAGGTTATTGATGATCGTTCTAAGGTTAACCGGTACCTGCAGATGATAAGGGATGAAAATAAAAGAATGCATGCGCAGGTAGAGAATGTATTACGAATCTCTAAACTGGAGAAAAATGAACTGGACCTGAAGAAAGAAAGGCACCAGCTACATGATATTATTACAGACGCAGCAACGCATGTGGAATTGATCGTTGAAGATCGCGGAGGTTATATTCAAACACATTTTGGCGCTTTGCGTTCTTCAATCTTAGCCAATCAGGATCATTTTACCAATGTGATCGTAAATATTCTGGATAATGCAGTAAAATATTCAGAGGATGCGCCTAAAATTGATATTTACACCACGAATGTAAAAAACTATATCTGTTGCGAAATAAGGGATCAGGGAGTAGGAATGAGCAAGCTGGTCCAGAAAAAAATATTTGAAAAATTTTACCGCGAACATACCGGTGATATCCATAATGTAAAAGGTCATGGATTAGGTCTGGCTTACGCCCGCCAAATCATAGATGATCACCATGGGGAAATTACCGTAAGAAGCGAAAAGGGAAAGGGAAGTACCTTTAGTATTAAACTACCACTAATATCTTAAATATATGGAAACTGAAAACAAGAAAATTTTATTAGTAGAGGACGATCCAAACTTTGGAACAGTCCTTAAAGATTACCTCGCCATGAATGATTATGAGGTAACACATGCAAAAAACGGAATGGAAGGCTTCGAGAAGTTTAAAAAGGACGATTTCGATCTTTGTATCCTGGATGTGATGATGCCCTATAAGGACGGATTTACCCTGGCGAAGGAAATTCGTGACAAGAACGAAGAAATTCCTATTATCTTCCTTACAGCGAAGGCTATGAAAGAAGATGTGCTGAAAGGTTACAAAGTTGGGGCAGATGATTACCTGAACAAACCTTTTGATAGTGAAGTGCTTTTGATGAAGATCAAAGCCATCATGCAGCGTAAGGCGACAGATAGCGTGGCCGACTCTAAGCAGTTTGAGTTTGAGATAGGTGGTTTCCACCTGAACTCAAAACTTAGATTTCTTACGTTTAAAGAGGAAGAAGCGCAGAAACTATCTCCAAAAGAGAATGAATTATTAAGGTTGCTGGCTTTACATGAGAACGATCTAATGCCAAGGGAGCTTGCCCTTACCAAAATCTGGAGGGATGATAACTATTTTACTTCCAGAAGTATGGATGTGTATATCGCCAAACTTAGAAAATATCTGAAAAAAGACGAGAACGTGGAAATTTTGAATATTCACGGAGAAGGTTTCAGGCTTGTGGTAAAAAACAAGGAAGAAAACGAAGCCTAGTTTATTTTTCAGTTTCCGGAAACGGTTGCACCGCGCATTGGTGGGCGGTGCAACGGTTTTTCCCGGAACAATCTTCTACATAACCGCCTATACAGAAATCTCTTCTGTTGTAGCGCAAAATTCTCCTAATCCTAATATTAGCAATAATTTAGGAACTCTTTTCTTACAATATGTATCTTTGCGGTAAACCCTGCTGGCCCCGTTTTGAGATATGAAGTAAGATATAGTGAGCGAAATGGCTTTTCTCCCCGGAAAGCTCATTTCCTGTTACCTTTCTTTTTCTTCTTATTTTTTCTAAATGGTTTTGGGCAGGATATTCGTGTTGACATATCCAGCAGTGAAGAGCCAGGTCCTACTAGCGCCAATCCTATACCTCTAAATTTTGATTTTGAAGGTCCTGTTGATAAGCTTGAAATTTCTGATTTTACAATAAGTAATGGTACTTTCCAGAACTTGTTAAGAGGGATTCCAGAATTTGATTTTCAGAATTCTCAAGACCTGAATGATGAATTATCAATTGAATTGGGTTTTGGAGATCTATTTTTGGCTCTAATTGGTGACAGAGTCTCAGAATTAATTTTTGAAGAGCTGAAAACGGCTATTATAAGTATCGATTTCAATGCGCAAAACGAATTATTCTATCTAACCTTAGGAGACGGAATTTATAAATTAGGAGAAGAAGTTGCGGTAATTAAGGCAAATGAATTTGATACGCCATTAGATATGGTCATCAATAAGCAAAATGGAAAATTTTATGTGGCCAATAATGGAACGGGGCAGATTTTTGTTTTTGATTCTAACTATCAAAAAATTGGATCAGAAACAATTGGCGCCGGAGGGAATGCTGAAAGTGATGATCCCAGAGGTGCTACAGGTCTGGCTCTGGATGCGAACGGGAATATTTATGTTGCGGACAACTTTATGGGAGACTCATCAAATCAGGATGCCATAAAAGTTTATACACCCAATGGTAATTTACTTATTCCTCCAATAAAATTATATAAAGGAGAACAAATCGAGGATCCCTTTAGGATTGCTGTTGATGAAGATAACAAAATATATTTAAGTGAATCGGGTGGAGATAATGGTCGGGTCTTGATTTTTGAAAAAGAGGGAAACAAGTATAATGGATTAGAATCTATTGAGGGGAATCCACAGGGTACTCCGGGTAGTTTGGTTATTGATGATTATGGCTATTTATATGTGGTCGATTATATGAGTGATTTCAACTTAACCGATCTTTTCAACGACCCATTACAGGTTTTGCAGAATTACAAAACCATTAGAGATAATCAATACACTATAAATGTTTTCGACATTAATAATGATTTTAGTTTTGTAACGGATTTTGATAATTCTGAATTAAATCTTCCCATAGATTTAGCATTAGATGAGTGTGGTTTGATTAACATTAATAATTTACAACTTTCTGGTGAAGGTCCAATGGGAGAAATTTTGCTTGATTTGGACGATGATGACGTAGATGAAAAATATCCTACTAGCATTAACTCAACTTTTGATTTCACTTTGAAAACTTTTCAGCGAGAAGACTCTTTTACTTCGGAAGTAGTGCCAGAAAATCAGGGTTTAGTTGAAGTAATATTAGAAAATGTAGATTTATTCCAATGCGGGCCGCAACCTGAAGATGAATTTTCAATAGAATATAAAATTGAAGAAGAAGACACTCCACCAGTCTTTCAGAA
>CAXGBX010000126.1:0-6575 GCA_964008195.1 uncultured Flavobacteriaceae bacterium | reverse complement strand
AAGAAGAAAAGAAATTAGGGATTCACTCCTCCTCTACCCGTCAGGTATTTTTTAATGATACTAAAGTTCCGGTTGAAAATATGTTGTCTGAGCGTGGGAATGGGTTTAAAATTGCTATGAATGCGCTCAATATTGGTCGTATTAAGTTAGCCGCGGCTTCACTTGATGCGCAAAGAAGAGTAACAGACTTGTCTGTAAAATATGCCAATGATAGAGTTCAGTTTGATACTCCTATTTCTAAGTTTGGAGCTATCAAATCTAAGCTAGCTGAAATGGCTACTTCGGCATATGTTGGCGAAGCAGCTTCATACCGTGCTGCCAAAAACATTGAAGACAGAATTAAAATCCGTCTGGAAGAAGGAGCATCCCATTCAGAAGCTGAATTAAAAGGTGTGGAGGAATATGCCATCGAGTGTTCTATTCTTAAAGTGGCCTGTTCAGAAGATGTTCAGAATTGTGCAGATGAAGGTATCCAGGTTTATGGAGGAATGGGCTTCTCTGCAGATACTCCAATGGAATCTGCCTGGAGAGATGCGAGAATTGCCAGAATTTATGAAGGAACCAACGAGATTAACCGAATGTTATCTGTTGGGATGCTAGTTAAAAAAGCGATGAAAGGCCATGTAGATCTTTTAGGTCCTGCTACAAAGGTCGCCGATGAATTAACCGGGATTCCATCTATGGATAAACCAGATTATTCTGAACTGTTTGCGGAAGAAAAAGAAATGGTGGCCAAGCTGAAAAAGGTTTTTTTGATGGTTGCCGGGAGTGCGGTTCAGAAATTTGGACCTCAACTGGAAGAGCACCAGCAGTTATTACTGGCTGCATCAGACATTCTAATCGAAATTTATATGGCTGAATCTGGAATTCTTAGAGCAGAAAAAATCGCCAAGAGAAATGGAGCTGACAGTCAGAAAGAACAGATCGCCATGGCAAAATTATACTTATACCATGCTGTGGAGACTGTAAATACTAAGGCTAAAGAAGGAATTGGTTCTTTTGCAGAAGGTGATGAACAACGAATGATGCTTATGGGACTTAAAAGGTTTACAAAATATACCTATATGCCTAATGTGGTAGCTTTGAGAAATACAATTGCTGAAAAGCTAACTTCAGAAAATAAATATTGTTTCTAAAGAAACATTCTTTTAAACTGGAAAAGCCACCAAATGGGTGGCTTTTTTTATGCTTTCATTTTTAATAATAAAAATTACACGCTTTCTTAAGGTGCATTTTATCTAGGAAAATAGCTTTTTAACTATAAATTTTTAAAATTAACTTTAATCATGTTAATTATTTATTAATAATATTTATATATTCGGCAGAACTCAAACAAAAACTTATAAACATGAAAAAAGTTATCTTAGGAATGGCAGCTATGGCCTTCCTTTTTGCTTCCTGCGAGCAAGACCCTACAGAAAACATTTCTGAAACGCAAGAATCTCAAGTAGACATGAGTGATTTTTACCTGTATACAGACGGTACAGATAAAAGATCGGAAAATGGTGCTGAAAAATGCTATAGTATGAAAAACCTTAACCGCTTGCTAAACGAGAATAAAGGTCTTCATGACAAAATGTATAAAATTGAAAAGAACACCCGTTCAATTTTAGCAAAATCCAACAACGGTAAAGGCGGAAAACCTGGAAGCGGTGGCGGAACCACTGAACCACCGGCTACAGATAATCTTGGAGTGGTAAATATCCCTGTAGTGGTACATGTTGTTTACAGCAATTCTCAAGAAAACATTTCAGATGCACAAATCAACTCTCAAATCGCTGTTTTAAACGACGATTTTAGAGCTGCTAATAACGACGTAAATAATGTTCCTTCAGAATTTGCGACCGATGTTGCAGACTCAGAAATATCTTTTACTCTTGCAAGTGTACAACGTCATAACAGCACGACCACACAATGGGGAACCAATGATGCAGTAAAAGCACAGTATCCTCCGGTAAGTCCTTCAACAACCATGAATATTTGGATTGCCAATATTGGTGGTGGTATTCTTGGATATGCTCAATTTCCAGGAGGACCAGCTTCTACAGATGGTATAGTTATTTCTCCTCAGTATTTTGGGACAACAGGTTATGTATCTGCTCCATTTAACAAGGGAAGAACTGCAACTCATGAAGTTGGCCACTACCTAAACCTTCGTCACATCTGGGGTGATGGTAGATGTAGACAAGATGATTTCGTAGCAGATACACCAGATTCTGACGGTCCTAACTATGGATGCCCTTCTTATCCTACAGTTAACTGTAGATCTACAGATATGACTATGAATTATATGGATTATACTAATGATGCGTGTATGTATATGTTCTCTGAAGGTCAGAAAGCTCGTATGAGAACCATTTTTATGGATGGAGGACCTAGAACAGGTTTTGTAAACTAGACCATTCCTAAATATAGACTGAAACCACCCAAACGGGTGGTTTTTTTATGTCAAAGTATAGAACCTGAAAAAATTCAAATTGAGTATCTTAGTAAACCGATCAAAAATATATTCATGAACTATTCAATACGCCGACAGATAATTTGTCTGTTTTTAATTCTTGTTCAGTTTTCATCTTTTGCATTTCAGGATAAGTCTTCCGAAGAAAATAAATCTGAAGACCAGAAACTTCCACAAAAAGAATCTGTATTAACCGATAGCTCTGCTATAGCAACAAATAATCTTGGTGAATACACCGAAGCCTATTACAACATGCAACGATGGAATAAAGGTATTGGGTTTCCACCCCCAACGGTCAATCTCCAGTCTCCTCAGGCAGCCCTCGAGCATTTTATAGTTCAATCCCGAAATAAGAATTTTGAGAAAGCCTTATATGCTTTGAATTTCAATTTATTACCAGACAATCTTTCTAAGGAAGAAGCTGCCATACTTGCTGAAAAACTTTATTTTGTCCTTGAGCAAAGAGTTTCTATAGGCTGGGACGGACTACCAGACCGTCCAGATGGACAAATAGATGTGAGCACTTCTACCAATCAGGCCGTGGCCGGCAAACCGCGCAGAAGTATACTTTTCGGAACTGTTGCTCTAGATAATAGAGATATAAGCTTTAGACTGCAAAGGACAAAATATAAAGATGAAAATCCTATATGGCTTATTTCCTCACAGACGGTAGAAAATATAGAACCATTATATAAAGTTTATGGCCCAAGGAAACTGGATAGAATGATCCCTAAATGGATAAGCTTTGAGATATTTGGAATACCAATTTGGAAACTAGTGGGCACTTTTCTGCTTATTATTATCTGTTATTTTATTTCAAAATTAATTTCTACACTAATACGTAAAGCATTTTCAGGAACCGAGAGATACTGGATAAAGAATATTGCCAATAGACTTGCTTCACCTGCCGGAGCAGCAGTGGGAATTCTGGCATTCTATCTGCTCTTGAACAACCTCATATCTTTTACAGGCTCACTCGCACGTGGTATTTATACCCTGATTTTAATAATTTTAATATCTATCATAACCTGGCTAATCATGCGAGTGGTAGATTATATTATGGACTTTTTTGCTGAGCATAAAGTTGGCGATATGCGTGCGGAGGAAAATACCCAGGCTAAGCAGATGATGACGTATATATCAGTAGGAAGAAGGATATTCATATTTGTAGTGGTTATTCTTGGAGCGTCTGTTATTTTCTCTCAGTTTCCTTCCATGGAAAAACTTGGAATCTCTTTAATGGCTTCAGCAGGAATTGCCACTGTGGTAATGGGTATCGCGGCACAAAGTACCCTTGGTAATATCATTGCCGGAATTCAAATTGCCCTTACCAAACCCGCAAAGATTGGAGATGCCGTAATTATTGAAGATGTTTATGGATATGTTGAAGATATTACCTTTACCTATATGGTGATAAATACCTGGAATTTGCGCCGGGTGGTTATTCCTCTAACCAATGTGATTTCTGAAAGTTTTCAGAACCTATCTATGACCAATTCGCAAAAGGTGATGGAGATAGAACTTTACATGGATCATCGTGTGAATGTTGAAAAAGTTCGCGAAAAGTTTTCAGAAATGGTGAAAAGTTCAGAAGACTGGGACGGTGACGAAGATCGCTCCCCCATGGTACAAGTTACTGAAATGGATCACAAATACCTGAAAATCCGTTGCCTGGTAAGTGCTAAGGATTTCCCCACAACCTGGGATCTGCAATGCGAATTGAGGGAGAAAATGATGAAATATATCAGTGAACTGGAAGAAGGAATTTATCTTACGCGCGATAGGGTTGAACTGGACAAATTAAATGATGATTCAGATGAAAAGAAGAACTAAATCGTTATAGGTTAAACTTCATTTCAGCTTTAAAAGGTTTTCATCCAATGCTTTAATTTTATGGAATATTATCTAATCTATGCTTGAAATAGAGAAAAACGGACTTTTTTATGTGCTTGCTGCACTCGCCGTTCTGGTTATGAGCTTTAGCCTAGCTTTTTATATAGTAAAGAAACTGGGTAAAAATCCTAAAAATATCTTACCCGTGGATTTTGCATATAAGATCAGGATTCCGTTGCTCATTTTTCTTGCTTCCATTATTGCCAGAATTGCTATTATTAGCAAAATATTCATTTTTGAGGCGACTTATGAAATTGTGGGTCATCTAAGCATCATAGGTATTGTCTTAAGTATCGCCTGGTTTTTAATTATCCTTTTTAGGGTTGTAAAAAAACGAATGCTTCGCAAGTATGATATTGGGAGTGAAAATAACCTGAAAGCCAGAAAAGTTTATACTCAGTATATGATTCTGGAGAATATCGTGATATTTATTATTGTTATCCTTTCTGTAGGGATCGCATTAATGAGTTTTGAGAGCATACGCTCAATAGGGATTAGTGTGCTCACTTCGGCCGGGATCGCCGGGATCATTATTGGTTTAGCTGCACAAAAAGCGATTGCGACCCTGCTTGCGGGTATCCAAATTGCCATTACGCAACCCATAAGACTGGATGATGTTGTGATAGTAGAGGGCGAATGGGGATGGATAGAGGAAATAAACCTAACCTACGTGGTAGTAAGAATTTGGGATAAAAGAAGACTGGTGGTGCCCACTACTTATTTTATTGAAAAAACCTTTCAGAACTGGACACGGACTTCTGCAGATATTCTGGGAACTGTATTTATTTATGCTGATTACGGTCTATCTTTTGAAGCCATCAGAAAAGAACAGACCAGATTGCTTAATAACACAAAGCTTTGGGATGGGAAAGTTGATGTGCTTCAAGTGACCAACGCTACCGAAAAATCTATGGAATTAAGAGTGTTGGTGAGTGCCAAAGATTCACCAACATCCTGGGATCTTCGTGTGTACCTTCGAGAGAAACTTCTGGAGTTTATTCAAAAAAATTACCCTGATCATCTTCCGAAAACCAGGGTAAGTATCAATAAGGAAATTGAGATTTAATCAATCCTGAAAGACCATTCCTTCAGCAGCAATACCTTTGCTAAAATTAGCAGCAGTCTCTATCAATGCTAAATGGGAATAGGCCTGCGGGAAATTCCCCAGTAAACGTTTTGTTTTAAAGTCTATATCTTCACTAAACAATCCTAAATGATTGCTATACGAAAGTAGTTGCTCAAACATTTCCTTTGCCTTCTTTTTTTCACCAATTTTATAAAGACTGTCTATCAACCAGAATGTGCATATAGTAAAAGATGAACTCGGTTTCCCGAAATCATCGTTATTCTTGTACCTATACATTAATCCGTCTTCACAAAGATCCCTTTCTGTTGCCTGAACTGTACTAATAAATCTTGGATCATCTGCTTCAATAAAACCATACGACTGCATTAATAATGTAGAAGCATCAAGATCTGATGAACCATAATATTGCGTATAAGCTTGCTTTTCTTCATTCCATCCATTCTCATATATATCCTGATAAATCTCTTCTCTAAGGGATTTCCATTTAGTGTCGTTGATTCCCATTCTCAATACCTCCCCTATTTTAATAGCTCTGTCTACAGCTACCCAGCATAAAAGTTTGGAAAATACGAAATGACGATCTTCAGTTCTAAGTTCCCAAATACCTTTATCTGGTTTCTTCCAGTTTTCTTCAACGATCATCACAATACCGCGAACAACCGTCCATAAGGCTTCAGAATTTTCTAGCGATGTCTCAAACATTAAAAATTGCTGGTAGATTACCTCCATTAGAATGCCGTAGATATCATTCTGCTTCTGAATATATGCAGCATTTCCTGTGCGTACCGGACTTGAGTCTTTATAACCGCTAAGATGACTTAGAATATGCTCGGTAAGTTCCTTTTCACCGTTAATGCCATACATAATCTGGATCTTTTCATCTTTATGCGGAATAATGTCCAGGATAAACTGTAAAAAGTCTTTTGCAGATCTAATATGCCCTAAGCCGGCCATTACTTTTATAACCATGGAAGCATCACGAATCCAACAGAACCTGTAATCCCAATTTCGCTCCTCTCCTATTGTTTCTGGCAAAGAGGTGGTGGCAGCAGCAAGTACTGCTCCAGATTTTTTATAACTCAGGGCTTTTAATACTAAAGCACTGCGCATAATCTCATTTCCATAATGCGTATACCT
>CAXGBX010000125.1:0-6578 GCA_964008195.1 uncultured Flavobacteriaceae bacterium | reverse complement strand
TTTTCACCTTTTATAATATCCTCTCCCTTTTCGATTAATACGTTTTCTCCAATGATAGCAACATCTACCACCCCATCTCTCAGGTATTGTGGGATATCTCCATTACGAAGATACATTACCTCCAATGGGAAATTTCGAGAAGAAGCTTTAAGCTGTTCTTTCCCATTATCTATTGATATTCCAGCATCTTTGAGAATACTTATTGAATCTTCAAATAACCTTCCCGATTTCTGAACTGCAATTCTTAATTTTTCCTGACTCATAATTTTTTAGCTAGTATTTAGAAATAAAAAACCCGTTTGATTGCTCAAACGGGTTATGATATTTTAGGTAATGTTACAACATATCATATTCACCTCGCCTGAGCGCAGATAGATAAATGATGATGATGTACATTGTAATTTCTCATTGTGACGCCAAATCTAAAGAAAAATTTCAAAATAAAAACCTGAAATCAATATTTTATCAATTGTTTATTAATTGTTCCCCAGGATTAATGGCATTCCGTCATCTCCAGAACCAATAACCACTACTTTAGCATTTGGCGATTTAGCCAGCTCTACCGTTGCCTGGATTCCTTTTTCTTTTAATACCTTATCTGTAAGAGACTCACTAAGAATACGGTTGGCGGTCGCTTTACCTTCTGCATCAATACGCTGGCGTTCAGCTTCCTGCTCAGCCTTGGTCAACCTAAATTCATATTCCAGAGATTCCTGCTCCTGCCTCAATTTTCTTTCGATTGCTTCTTTGATAGTTGAAGGTAGGGATACATCTCTAACCAACACTTCGTTTACCTGTACATACTGGTCTTCCAGAAGTAGGTTAGTCTCATCAAAGATTTCCTGCTGGATCGCTTCCCTTTTGCTCGCATAAAGCTGCTCGGGATTGTATCTTCCTACTACAGCCCTGGTAGCCGAACGTATGGCCGGCTGAAGCAAACGTTGGATATAAGCTTCTCCTTTTTCCTGGTGTAGCTTTCCTAAAACTTCATATTCGGGTTGAAACCATACCGATGCATCTAAAGATATTTCCAATCCGTTAGAAGAGAGAACAGTCATTTCCTCATCTATAGACTGTTGACGTACCTCATAAACAAAAACTTTGTTCCAGGGAGCTACAAAATGAAAACCTTCAGATAATGGTGGATTTTCTGTAACCACACCACCTCCAAAAGTTCTGTATAAAACTCCGGCTTCACCAGAATCTATTGTCACTGTGGACTTAGCGATAACAATTATTAAAATAACAATACCAATAAATAGAGGTACTGCAATCTTCGGTAATCTTTCCATAAATAAAATTGAAATTTAAATTAGTCCTAAATATTTTCGGTAAAACCACTCAACGGCAAGGACGAATACCAGAATAAACAGTAGATAATACCAGTCTATCAAAGGTAGGCTTTTTTCACGGCTTTTCTGAACAGGTTTTAACTTATCCTCAGTAAGCAATGTATTAATAAGGTTTTCTAATTGATCTGGGTAATAAAGCTCGCGCTGATTGTTCTCTGAAAAAGATTTCATTCCTTCTAAATTTGAAGAAACAAATTGCTGTTCTACATTATATTCAATCACCTCGAAATTGCCAGATTTAGATATATTTTTCTCTGGAGCATTTATCTGATAAGAATATTTACCGGCAGGCAAATCCCCTCCATCGAACTGATAAAAGTTATTCTTTAAAACTAAATCTGAAGTAATAGCGTCTCCTGTTTCTGTATTTTCCAATGAAATTTTGAGGTCCCCTCCCGGATCAAACTGATAATTTTCATCAAAATATTGAGCAGAAATGATCACATTTTGATTGGCGTAGTAGAAATTCTCAGCATCAATACTTAATCTTTCTTTTGAGTTCTTCCTGGATAAATTCTGGATCAATTTTCCAAAAAAGTCATCGAATTCCTGAAAAGATTTGTTGTCCAGGTAAGATTTAGCCCTCCATCTCCAGATATTTTCACCAAATAATACACCTGATTTTGGGGAGTTTTGAGAGACAGCGAGCAATGGATCTGCTGTTTCAACTCCTTCTAATTCCTGAAATAATAAAACATTGAATAATCCTTCCTGAAATTCTAAAGAACCAAATTTGTCCACCAAAGGCGGAAAATCGTCGAAACCAATATCTTCAAATTGAAAAGGACTAAAAGAATTATTGTAAACAGGAAAAAATTCCTGGGATTGATTTACTGCATTTTTATTAAATCCAAGATCTAAACCATTCAAATAATCCCAGTCTGTTGCATTACCTGTAATTAGTAAATAGCTATGATTATTAGTTAAAACTTTAGATAATATATTATTGAATTTTCTGTTTAATTGATAAATTATAATTAATTGATAATCTGACAATTCTGAATTTAAATTATCAATATTTTCTATATCAACGCTTCTTTGCTGATTGCTTTCTATAGACTTTTGAATCGCTCCCAAATCTGGATGTGAAATATCTGAAATTATCAATACGGAAGTTCTTTCATCAATCACTTCCACAGCAAAATTCTGAGTATTATTTAAAAGATTTTTTTCATTTTCCAGGCCAACCAGTTGCAGAGTGTACGAATGAACTCCTAAAGAATTGGCTTTTAAATTTGTTCTGAAAACTTGTGATTTTAGTTCTTTCGAAAAATTAATATCCTGAGTAAACAAAACAGATTCACCAGACTTTATATTTATCGTTGCGGTAATTTCCTCTTCGCCGTTATAATTCAGGAATGCCTCTACAGGAAATTGATTGTTTAGAAACGCATACCGGTTTGCATTAATTCTTCCAATACTGAGATCCTTATATTTAGTAGTATCACCAAAAATGACCGGGAAAAGCAAAGTTTCATTTTTCGCCTTAAAATACTTATAATCCCTGCCCAGGCTTTGATTTCCATCAGTTAATAAAACAATGGCAGATTGCCTATTGGAAAGAATTTCTTCCGTTTCTGAAAGCGCCTTATAAATATCGGTTTGTGTAGCTTCAAAATTTGGTGGTTCGTTCGCAGAAAGCTGTTCACCAAAAGTAAAGGTGCTTATATCAAATTTTTCAGAAATCCTCTTATTTTCAGCTAATGCAGCTGAAATCTTCAACATATTTTCATTTTCCCCCAAATGAGAAATAGACTGCGAGTTATCACTAAGAATGACCAATTGAGACTTTTCAAGCTCATAGGTTTCCGAAGAAATCTTCGGATTGATTAAAATGAGTAGCACAAGAAATAGAGCCAGAGCCCTTAAACCAAAAAATATATAGCTTTTTCTGGAAGGATTCTTAACCCTGAACAAATACTGAAAAAAAGCAAACCCCAGCGCTATCAAAAGTGCCAGGGCTATATATAAAATCGTGCTTATCTCCATTTAAAGTAGAAAGATTTGTGAAGTTAGTGATTAAAACCTAAAAGATGAAGGCATATTCCTCACAAAATCTATGATTGATTTTAAGTGCTTCTTCTGTTGTTCTTCAAATTTAGATCCTTTAATTTAAAAGGAATGAATTTTAGAATATACGATAAACCTACAGCACATAAAATACCTGTAAGAATCTGAACTAAAGTATTTTCGATTAGGAACGAAGCTACAGCGCTTGAGATAAGTATTGCTAAGCCTTTTACCTGGGTATTATTTAACTTGATCATATTGCGATTTCTTATAATATCAATAACTAAGTATGCATTCCGCCGTCAACATGAATAACCTGTCCTGTAACATACGAACTTAAATCACTTCCAAGATAAACACAGGCATTGGCGATATCTTCCGGTGAACCACCTCTTTTTAAAGGAATAGCATCTCTCCATCCCTGCACTGTCTTTTCGTCAAGTTTTTCTGTCATTTCTGTTTCAATAAAACCAGGAGCGATCACATTGGTCCTAATATTACGTGAACCTAATTCCTGGGCCATAGATTTAGAGAAGCCTATAATTCCCGCTTTGGAAGCTGCATAATTTGCCTGTCCGGCATTTCCTGTAACTCCAACCACAGAACTCATATTTATAATGCTACCGCTACGTTGCTTTAGCATGGTACGCTGTACTGCTTTGGTCATATTAAAAATTGACTTCAGATTGACCTCTATTACTTTATCAAAATCTTCTTCACTCATTCTCATTAAAAGGTTGTCTTTCGTTATCCCGGCATTATTTACGACGATATCAATAGATCCAAAATCTTCTACCACATTATCAACCAGTTCCTGAGACTCCTTGAAGCTGGCAGCATTAGATTGATAGGCCTTTGCTTTAATTCCAGATTTTTCCAACTCTTTTGCCAGTTCTTCTGCTGATTGTGAAGACGAATTATAAGTAAATGCAACATTTGCTCCATGCTGAGCAAAAACCTGAGCAATCCCTTTACCTATTCCGCGGCTACCTCCCGTAATTATTGCATTTTTCCCTTCTAATAATTTCATTTGATATTATTTTTTAGTTCTTAATCGGTAAGACCTGTAATCTAATAGGCCCAATCAATTCATAAATCTTTATTACTATTTAAATTGAAGTTCAACTTTTATCCATGATCATTGGAACAATACAGTTTAACTCACCTGTCAAATATAATAAAAGCTATTTTGGATTAAAGAAAATTCAATTGAAAGACGCGCAATTAGGCAAACAGAATGTGTAAGTAGGTTTTACTTTACGATAAACTTCAGTTTAAGATGTAGTTTTATGTATTTAAGAATATTGAATTAAACGGCAAATCCCAGCTATAATCCTTATTTTTAGAAGGATGATCTTAAACGCTAGCAAATATTTATTAATTCTCCTGTAATGTTAAAGTCAAGTCTTATCCCGTTTATACTGACTGTGGTACTGATGTTAATAACAGTATCAGGCTCGAACAGGAAGAAAGTTGAGGAGATAAATAATAAATATTCCGCATCAGACCAAATCCTGGTTGCGGCACACAGGGGTTCCCATTCTAAATTCCCTGAAAATTCTTTGGCAGCCATTGAAGAATCTATTCAACAGGGAATTGATATTGTAGAAGTAGATATTCGGGAAACCAAGGATAACATTCCAGTCCTAATGCATGATAAAAGCCTGGACCGAACCACCACTGGCGATAAATTATTGATTGATTTAAATTATAATGACTTGCAAAATTATTGGCTTCTGTTCAATGATGAGCCGTCACCTTATAAAATACCAACATTAGAAGAAGTTCTTCAGCTATCTAAAAACAGAATTATCCTGAACCTGGATTTTAAACAGGAAAATCTGGAGGCTTTAAAAAGAGCTTATAAACTCGTGGAAGAGTATGAAATGGAGCAATCTGTCATATTTACGGTGAATGATTTAAATATCATCCCTGCTCTTCATCAGTTAAATCCTGATATTCGTATTATGCCGGTTGCCTTCAGTGGGGTGAAAATAGAAAAAGTTTTAAAAAATGATTTTATAGATATTATTCAATTATATCACCGGTCGTACTCAAAATATTATATGCGGAGAATTAAAGAAAGAGGGATGGATATTTGGGTAAATTCCCTTAATAAATATGATAAAATGGAAAAAAATGGCGAGGACGGATTTGAAAAACTTTTAGGTATAAAAAAAGTAGACGTTATACAAACAGATTATCCGGAAGAGTTGCTTGCTTTTCTAAAAGGGAAAGGATTACATAATTAAAACCTCACCTCCACAATATAAAATCTACGTAAAAAAAAACCTCTTTCACATCGTAAAAGAGGTTTCGTATATATTTTGACAGCTATTCTTACGAATTAAGAACTTCAGCTACTTTTTTACCAATTTCAGCTGGAGAATCTACTACGTGAATTCCATTCTCCTTCAAAATTTTCTTCTTAGCCTGAGCAGTATCTTCGCTACCTCCAACAATTGCACCGGCGTGACCCATTGTACGACCTGCAGGAGCAGTTTCACCAGCGATAAAACCTACAACTGGTTTTTTATTACCGTTTTCCTTTACCCACTGAGCAGCGTCTGCTTCTAACTGACCACCAATTTCACCGATCATTACGATACATTCAGTTTCATCATCATTCATCAATAACTCAACAGCTTCTTTTGTGGTTGTTCCAATGATGGGATCTCCACCAATTCCAATAGCAGTTGTGATACCAAGACCTTGTTTTACCACCTGGTCTGCCGCTTCATAGGTAAGCGTACCAGATTTAGAAACGATCCCTACTTTTCCTTTTTTGAAAACAAAACCGGGCATAATACCAACTTTTGCTTCTCCCGGAGTTATTACACCAGGACAGTTAGGCCCAATGAGCCTACAGTCACGATCTTTAATATAAGCTGCAGCCTTCACCATGTCAGAAACCGGGATACCTTCAGTAATTGTAATAATCACTTTAATACCTGCGTCTGCTGCTTCCATAATTGCATCTGCAGCAAATGCTGGCGGTACAAAAATAATTGTTACATCTGCTCCTGTTTGCTCAACAGCATCAGATACTGTATTAAAAACAGGTTTATCCAGGTGTTTCTGTCCACCTTTTCCTGGAGTTACACCTCCAACTACATTGGTACCATATTCAATCATCTGCTCGGCATGGAAAGTACCTTCACTTCCCGTAAAACCCTGCACGATTACTTTAGAATCTTTATTGACTAAAACGCTCAT
>CAXGBX010000124.1:0-6590 GCA_964008195.1 uncultured Flavobacteriaceae bacterium | reverse complement strand
TTCAAGTAGGAAACAGATTTTTTAAATGATCTTCAGATCAATTCTGCAAATCTGGTAGACGTAGTTCTGGATGTTGAAGATGAGTTTGATATTGAGATTGATAACGATTCTATGGAAGGAATGTTAACCGTAGGAGACGCTAAAGCTATCATCCAGAAAAAAATAGGCTCTTGATTGGCAATGATATTATAGATCTAAATCTTGCTTTAACCTCAGAAAAATCCAGGAATCTGCGCTTTCTACGGAAAGTTTTTACAGATGATGAAATTTCAATGATTCAGAAATCAGAAAAGCCTGAGATTCTCTTGTGGCAATTTTGGTCTATGAAAGAGTCGGCTTATAAAGCTCATCAAAGAATATATAGCTTAGGTAGAAAATTGAATCCAACCTCTTACAACTGTACCCTTGAACCTGACAGTAACCTAGGCAAAGTACGTATTGCCAAAGAAACTTATATTATTACTACTGAGATCACTTCAAAATATATTCATAGTTATACTCAATCTGCAGATTTTTCAGAAAAAATTATTTGCACCAAAACAAATTGTGATAGTGATTTATTGGGATGTATTTCTTCAGTATTATCCTTGAAAAAAGGATCTGTAAGCATTCAAAAAGACAGTAATGGAGTTCCCTCTCTTTGCATAAATAAGCTTAGAAAACATTTTCCATTTTCTAAAAGCCATCATGGTGCATTTACAGCGTTTTTTATTCCGTTAATAATGTCCTAAAACCAGTTAAACATTTAAAAACTGAGTGGATGTCTCCATACTAGTTTTGTATCTTCAATTATCAATAAATAAAATCACTTAAATATGAAGACAGTAGATAAAATGGAGGTGCTTCACAGCCAGTCAGCCGAATTTATAGAGCAGGGCGAAACAGGAAAATTTTTAAAACTAATCCCAGATACCTTTATAATTAAAGGGGAAAAAGAAAACGGAGTTTTTAATCAGGGATATGCCATTAGACATTTGAATCGTAGAGATATGATTTTAATTGATGTGGTTGAAAAATCTTCTAAGCCGGCCATTAAGAAATTAGTAGAGGAAGGATATAATATCAAAGGAATTTTAATTACCTGCGATGGAATATTGGATTCTGCATACGCAGATCTTAAAACTATTTCTGAAGATGCTGGTGGTGCACCGATTTATGCTCATCCAAGAAATAATTTCAAGGATGATTTTAAAGTGAAGGATATTACTGCGAAAGATAAAGTATTAGATAGTTTTGATATCAATATTTTCGATCTTCCTGGAAGCGAAGGCGCTTCTGTAGTTGTTTATACTGAAATCAACGATGGAATGTTATTTCCAGGGGAGGATGCTGTAGGTTCTGATTATGATTCAGAATTAAATACTTTTATAAGACCGGAAAAGACAAATGCAAATAACGATTACGGGTTAGCTGAAAGCTGGGCTGCTTTTAATACTGAATTTACTTTTTTATTTCCGAGAAAAGGGAAGCCAGGATTTAACCTTGAAGAAGGACACCAAATTGATATTTTAAATAAATTAGGAAAAAGCTAATTTGTAGATATAAATTTAAAAGACCATTTAGAGAATTTATGTCTGACCACGATTGCCTTGAATTCAGCAAATCCGTCAACATAAAAACCTTCTAAATGGTCTTTTGTTATTTTAAGAAGCCTCTTCTTTTTCTTCTGCCTGTTGCGCTTCTTCATCGGAAATTAGCGGATGATCTTTAATATCCAGACCTACTATTAAGATTACATTGGTTACGGTTCCATATAGCATCATAATCACAGCAATAAAACCGCCGCCAAGCAATGCCGCCATTCCCAGGCTGACATAATAAATAGTTTCATACCAATATTTTCCAACACCTTGAGATTCGCTAATTGGTAAATTCAGCATTAAAAAAGTAATTACCGCGGCTACTATCAAAATTGTATCAGATTTTGCGATCATAAGAACATCCTTATAATGTCTATTTGTCAATCTGGATTCAGATGATCTGCTCAAGCCAAGAAGCGTTAACATGAGTGCAAGTATGGTAGTGGAGCCAAGTATTACGGTATTACAGAGCATATTTATGCCAGACATTGAGTTCTTTAATAGTTCCAGCGCTTTATATCCGGATATCTGTCCCAAAATGAAGGTGCCGGTAGCCATGACCACGGTAGAAACAACTCCTCCTACAATGGCTCTTTTTACAATTTGATTCATTCAGAAATAATTTAAGCTAAATATATAATAATTTAAAATTTGCTTTAATTGGGATAGTTGAATACGTATTAAAACTAAGGTTCTGTTAAAGAGGTTAGTCTTTCTTTCGAAAGTTGGTAAATTAATCGATAAAATTACCAACTATGTCAAAACTTAATGTCACACAAAAGCTTATTAAAGAACATCTCTTAGAGGGAGAAATGGAACCCGGGAAAGAGATCGGTATAAAAATTGACCAGGCGTTGCTCCAGGATGCTACGGGAACTTTAGTACAGCTGGAACTGGAAGCCATGGGCTTGAAGAAAGCTCAAACAGAGGTTGCAGTTCAATATGTGGATCATAACCTGTTACAAACAGATTTTAAAAATGCCGATGATCACCTGTTCTTACTTTCCGCAGCCCAGCGATTTGGGCTTTGGTATAGTAGGCCGGGAAATGGTGTGAGTCACCCTGTGCATATGCAAAGGTTCGGAAAACCTGGAAAAACAATGGTAGGGTCTGATAGCCATACGCCTGCAGCCGGTTCCCTGGGAATGCTGGCGATAGGAACAGGTGGGCTGGATGTTGCCGCAGCGATCGCGGGACAACCATACTTTGTGAAAATGCCCAAAGTAATGGGGGTAAAACTTACCGGGAATTTGCCTGACTGGGTAAGTGCCAAAGATGTTATTCTCGAAATGCTAAGGCGTCATGATGTTAAGGGCGGAGTAGGTAAAATTATTGAATATTACGGGGACGGGCTTAAAAATTTAAGCGCGATGGACCGTCATGTTATAGCCAATATGGGTGCCGAATTAGGAGCGACAACTACCGTATTTCCAAGTGATGAGGAGACCAAAAGATTTTTAAAATCCCAGAATAGGGAAGAAGACTGGTCTGAACTTAAAGCTGATGAAGGATGTGAATATGATTTCCATGAAGAAATTATTCTGGACGACCTTGTTCCGCTAATTGCGAAGCCTACGAGTCCTGGTAATGTAGTACCAGTATCTGAGGTAGCAGGTTTAGCAATTAGTCAGGTAGTGGTCGGATCTTCCGCCAATCCCGGACTGAGGGATTTCTGGATTGCCGGAGCCATTGTGAAGGATAAATCTGTAAACAATGATGTTTCTTTTGATATCAATCCTACTTCCCGACAGATGATTCAGAATATGATAGATAATAGGGCTTTTGCAAACTTAATTACTGCGGGAGCAAGATTTCATCAATCAGGTTGTATGGGTTGTATAGGGATGGGGCAGGCGCCTGCGTCAAATACCATCAGTCTTAGGACAATGCCTAGAAATTTTCCAGACAGGTCTGGAACTGCAGATGATCAGGTTTATTTATGTAGTCCAGAAACTGCAGCGGCTTCAGCATTAACCGGGAAAATAACCGATCCCAGGGATATGGAAAAGCTATATAATATGAGCTATCCAAAATTTGAAAAACCTGAGGTTGAGATAATTAATACCGATATGTTGGTAGCACCACTAGAAGATGGTACCGAAGTAGAATTGAAAAAAGGCCCGAATATTCAATCGTTGCCGCATATAGATCCAATCCTTGACGATTATAAAGTTCCCGTTCTTTTGAAAATGGGAGATAATATTTCTACGGATGGTATTTTGAAAGCAGGAGCAGAGGTACTGCCATTCAGAAGTAATTTACCTGAAATTAGTAAGTATTCATATATTGTTATTGATGACACTTTCTATGACAGAGCTGTTAAGGCGAAGGAAGAATTTGGTGGCCATATTGTAGTTGCAAAAGATAACTATGCCCAGGGTTCCAGTAGGGAGCATGCTGCATTAGCGCCTAAATATTTAGGACAGGTTGCTGTGATTGCTAATTCTTACGCACGTATCGCCTGGCAGAATCTGGTTAATTTCGGGATCCTACCTCTGGAGTTTATAGACATTTCAGATTATGACAAAATCGAACAGGGAGATATTGTTAAGTTTAAAAACTTAAAAACAGACGTTGAAAACAGGAAGAATATTAGAGTAATAGTTGAGAAAAGCGATGGAAAAACAGAGGAATTTGAAACAAAACATACCCTAAGTGACCGCCAGATCAATATTTTAATTAAAGGAGGAATTATAAATGATTTTAAAGAAAAGTTAGATGAAAAAGGTTTGAAAGCATAGCCTTGAATCTAAACTTTGTATAATAAAAAAAGCCTCTTAAAATCAAGAGGCTTTTTTATTTATTATTGAGTAATTAATTAGTGTGAACTCATTTTCGCTTTTCTTTTCTCACATTGTCTATCAAGATCTCTAACAGTTTCAGCAACTGAAGCTTCATAAGAATCTTCATTAGACTGAGCAAAGATTTCAGGCCCGGGAGCGCTTAATCTAATTTCAGAAATAAACCCTTTTGGCTTCTGATTTTCGTCTTTTTTGATGTAGATATTTGCCCTAACGATCCAATCGTATTTATTTTCGAGTTTATTAAGTTTCTTTTGTGTAAAAGCTTCCAAATTTTCGCTTTTATCAATATTTACAAATTCAAATACAGTTTCCATATTTCTATTTTTAATTTTCCTAAATAAACTTATTTATAAATATCTCACCAAGTCTCTTAGCTTAGATTTGGCAAATTTTTAGGACTATTTTTAGACTTCAACTTCCTAATTTCGGTACAAATCTAAATATGACAGATACGCTGAAGTATATTTAGTTTGCCCATTTCAAAATTGTAATTTTTGAATATCCGCTATTTGTCCTAATTTATCCAATCGTCATCCTGAATTTATTTCAGGGTATCTATATTGAACAGATTTCCATTGAATTGAGATTCTGAAACAATCCCGATAACCATCGGGACAGAATTACGACCTTTTTCAGTTTAGGATACTTTCCGGATAAACAAATTGTAATTTTAGATATATGAAAAACAGAGATTTAAAAATCAAAATGATGAAAAGGGCTATAGATCTGGCTAGCCAAGGGAGGGATGCAGAAGATGGTGGACCTTTTGGAGCTGTTATCGTTAAAGATAATATAGTTATTGCTGAATGTTGGAATCAGGTATCTGGGAATAAAGATTCTACCCAGCATGCCGAATTACGAGTTATACAAATGGCTTGCGAGAAATTGAAAGCAGAAAGCCTTACAGGATGTACCTTATATACGAGTTGTGAGCCATGTATGATGTGCCTTGGTGCGGCTCGCTGGGCTGATATAGAGCATATTTATTTTGCTGCTTCTTCAGATGACGCAAAGAATTATGGTTTTGTTTATAGTAAAATGTATTATGACTCTAACCCAAATAATCGTCACAAGGAATTTAATATGACGCAATTATGCAGGGAGGAAGCTATAAAAGTATGGGCTGAATCTAATAAATGAAACCGACGTATTTAAGAATTAATAGATAATTATGCATCCTGAAAAGTAAATGCTATTCAGGATTTGGTACTTTTGAAATAAAATATAGATGCAGTCTAATAAAAAGGAAAAAGAACAGGTACAATCTGAAAAAGTAGAGGAGGAGCTAAAAAATTCTGAATCTAATGATAATACCAAAACCAAGACCCACGGTGAGATCTTGAAACAACAGATTGTAGAAGGCTGTGAAACTTACGATAGGAGTAAAAGAAGTATTTTATTGAGTTCTTTTACCGCTGGTCTCGAAATTGGTTTCAGTTTTTTAATGATCTGTGCTGTTTTTAGTTTTTTCCAGGGTAGTGTGGAAGAAGCGACCCTGTTTAAATTAGTTGCACTGGTGTATCCCATAGGTTTTATACTGGTTGTTCTGGGTCAGTCAATACTATTTACAGAGCAAACTTCTTTATTAACTTTACCAGTACTAAACAATCACAGAAGTGTAGGGAGCCTGTTTAAAATCTGGGGGATTGTAATCCTGGGGAATGTGATCGGAGGGATTTTAATGGCGCTTACTTTGTCATGGATAGGTCCCAATCTTGGGATATTTGATGCAGAAGTAATTGCGAAAATAGGCAAGCATTATGTAGACTATGATTCTCTTACAATTTTAATAAGTGCAATACTCGCAGGGTGGCTAATGGGACTTTTAAGTTGGTTAGTAACCTCTTCTAAAGAAACAACCTCAGAGATCTTGATCATTTATTTAATTACGGCAGTGATGGGATTTACAGGTTTACATCACAGTATAATTGGCCAAATTGAAATATTTGCGGGCATGCTTGTATCTCCGGAAATAGATTTTTTAATCTATTTAAAAACCTTAGTAATCGCGCTAGTAGGGAATGCACTTGGAGCTACTATCTTCGTTGCGCTATTGAAATACAGAGCATTTGTTTTTAATGTGAAGATTCCTTAATCGGGTGTTAAATGAAATCTAAACCTAATGGCGGAAGCAGTTCAATTGATTAAATTGAGTAAAAACTAAAAGTGATGTCTAAAGATAAGAATGAGCAAGCCGATTGGCAGA
>CAXGBX010000123.1:0-6675 GCA_964008195.1 uncultured Flavobacteriaceae bacterium | reverse complement strand
AGTATTGTTGAAATTTCAATCGGTCTATCTCCAAATAACAAACCACGGTATCTTTATTTTTATTCAAAATGATACTGTGATCTTCATTATCCCTGGGAGCAGCAATTAGAAATTGATGGTCTGTAATCTTAGTGTAATCTTCTTTATTTTTAAAATGACTTTGTATTTCGCCTTTCACGCAATAAATAAAACGGATAGGTTTTATATAAGGTTGCAATATATTAAGATTTATATCAGTATTTAGATTACAATGGTAGGTATAAAGGCCAATTCCATTGGGGAAATTTATTCCCTTGATAGCTCCGTTTCCCAGGTGTTCAGGAAGTTCAAGCTGAAATTCACCGAGTTCTTCGGAAAAATCAACTCCTAACTCATTCGCCAGTGCAGGTATAAATTCATCTACATCATTTAATTCTAAATGATAATTTTTCATGTTATTGCTTGGTTGAAATTTAGCCAATTCTAAAATTACGGTCTCCTGTAAACATTAGCACCAGGATCACAGTTAAATTTTTAATAAATCCTCAAATATTTCAGGAATAGCACATGTTTAATTACCTTAATTCCTTCCGAAGAACTACTAGTGGCGGACTTTTAATCACACTAAGGCTATTACTTAGCCCAATAGCCATTACCAGAATAATAATACCGGGCATTAGCACTAAAAATGGAACCCATGATGGAATGAAGGTAGTTTCGAAAACAAAATACCCCAGCAATAAGCTACTTACAAGCGAAAGTAAAATTCCTGAAAGTGCTCCAAGCAATCCCAGGTAAAAATACTCCAGCGCCAGAATTTTTAAAATTTGATCGCTTTTTGCTCCCAGCGTTCTAAGTAGTACACTTTCCTTTATCCGCTGATATTTACTGGTCCTTACCGCACCTATGAGAACTATGATCCCCGTTAGAATACTGAAAAAAGCCATAAAATTAATAAGCCAGGAAATTTTGCCTAATATCTTTTCGATCAGGCTCAAAACCTGTCTCAGGTCTATAATTGTAACATTGGGAAAATTCTCTACCAGGCTTTGCTGAAGTTCTGCCGAAGCATTTTCATCAGGAACTTTGGTAGTAAGCACTCGAAACTGAGGAGCATCTTCAAGTACACCCGTAGGAAATACTACTGAAAAATTTAGTTGCATCCTGCTCCAGTCTACCGTTCGGATGTTTTTAACCACTGTATTTAAAAGTACACCCTGAACATTAAAATCTATTTTATCTCCAATAGTCACCTTAGCATCTTCAGCAAAATTATTGCTTACAGAGATAGGAATTGGTCCGTTTTCAGGATTGGTTTCTGTCCACTCTCCCTGTTCCAGTTCTTCCGAAGAAATTAAAGAATCTCTATAGGTGGTTCTAAATTCATGCTGTAAGATCCAGCCATTTACATTTGAGGTACTGTCTTCCCGTATTTCATTGACAGATCTGCCTTTTAGATTTTCAACCTGCATGGTGACAATTGGGATATTCTCAATGACTTTCAGGTTCTTTGAATTGATTGTTTCTGAAACCGCTTCCTGCTGCCCGGATTGAACATCCAGTAAGATCATATTTGGGCTTTTAGTCTGTTCTTCCAGAGAAGCCTGAGCTAACAAAAGATCTTTCGTAAAGTAAAGCGTGCTGATAAGAAAAGTCCCGATACCAATGGCCAGTACAAGAATAAGCGTTTGATTTTGTGGGCGGAACAAATTCAGTAAACTTTGTCTTGCAATAAATCCCCAGCCAGAAGGGAAATATTTTTTTATCGCTTGCATAAATAGATTCGCCACTCCCGCTAGGAGAGAGAAAGTAACGATGATTCCCAGTACAAAAAATAAAGAATATTGCCAGTTTTCTAAAAGCCAGAAAGCAAATAGAAAAATAAAAAGAAAAATGCCACCTAACACTAATATACCGGCTTTTCGGGATTTAGAATGTTCAGAATTTATGACTCGAAGCGCCTGTAACGGGGAAACATATAATGTTCCCATTAACGGATAAAGTGCAAAAAGCATAGACATTAAAACCCCTAACAGGATCCCCATAGCAATAGTGCGGAGATCAAAAGAAATTTCCACGTTTACCGGAAGTATATCCTGTAAAATAAATGGAAAAAGTTGTTGTAAAATTAGTCCTAAAGAAGTACCTATAATTCCTCCAATCAGGCCAATAATGGCAATTTGAATAAGATAAATCAGGAAAGTTTGTTTTTTCGATGCTCCCAGGCATTTCAGGACAGCTACAGATCTAAGTTTTTCCTTAATATAAATATGAATGGCACTGGCGATACCCACGCAACCAAGTAAAAGCGCAATAAACGCAACAAGGTTCAGGAACTTTCCAAAGTTTTCATAACGTCTCCCCATTCTTTCGCTGGTAGATGTATGCGTATCCAGATCAGCATCATTCGCATCAAGCATTGGATCTATTTTTTTATCAAATTTTTCCAGATCCAGTTTAGGATCTGCCCTGAAGTAATAGTTATATTCAATTCTACTACCCACCTGAACAAGTCCGGTTTTCTCGATGAAACTATGCGGTATAATCACCGGAGGTGCAATAGAACTAAAAATTGCGGCGCTACCAGGCACCGATTTCAAAGCTCCGCTTACTGGTAATTCAATATCACCAATTTTAATTTTATCTCCGGGTTCAATTCCCAGTTGGAGCATGAGCGTAGCATCAACTAATGCAGATCCATTATTTTGATATTCATCGGCTGCGGAGACCGGCTCTGTTTCCAATTCGCCATAAAAAGGAAATCCACCTTCAATACCTCGTACTCGTACCAGTTTAGTACCTTCTTTCCCGGGAAAGGCAGCCATGGAAGCAAAACTTATTTCTTTTGCTTCGGGTCCACCCAATGAATCCATAATAAAAGAGACTCTTTCGTTGGGAATTTTGTCGCTATCTATAATATAATCGGCTCCCATCAGGGATTTGGATTGAAGCGCTATATTGTCCTTTAAATTATTGCTGAAAGATTGAATTGATACCACAGCAGCTATTCCCAGCACGATAGACGCCATAAAAAGGACCAGTTTTCTTTTACTGGCTCTTCCATCTCTTATCGCCATTTTAAACAACCAGCCGAAACCAGCCTTATTAATTTTACTGAATTTTTTATCGGGCATCTTTAGACGTTTACGGTTTCCATTACTTTTCCACCTTTAAGTTTTAAAATGCGTTGGGTTTTTCTGGCCAATTCCATATCGTGGGTTACAATAACCAGGGTAGTACCAGATTCCCGATTCAATTCTATGAGAAGTTCTATTACTTTTTTACCGGTTTCTTCATCCAGATTTCCGGTTGGTTCATCAGCAAAAAGTATATCGGGTTGAGTGCTAAAAGCCCTGGCAAGAGCAACCCTTTGTTGTTCTCCGCCAGAAAGTTGTGAAGGATAATGGTCGTACCTGTCTCCTAATCCAACTTTTTCCAAAAGTTCTTTTCCCGTTTTTGTGGCATTTTTATCTGCTCTGAGTTCCAATGGTACAGCTACGTTTTCCAACGCTGTAAGAGTAGGGATCAATTGAAAATCCTGAAAAACAAAACCTACTTTTTGATTTCTGAGAAGCGCCCTTTCATCTTCACTGAGCTTATTAATCATAGTGCCGCAAAGTTCTATTTCGCCAGAATCTGGTTGATCCAGGCCAGCACAAAGTCCCAAAAGTGTTGTTTTTCCGCTTCCGGAGGGGCCTACGATGGCAAAAGTTTCTTTTTCTTCAATATCAAAATTAATGTTCTCAAGAACGGTTAATTCCTTAGAACCGCTAGTATAGCTTTTCTTCAGATTTTGAATGTTTAAAATTTTTGCCATCTTAATACTTTTAGGTTTCTTTATCAGGTCAAACAAAATAAAGAAATGATTTTAATAAAATCTACCATAATATGAGAAGCTTCACATTGTTTTTATTATTATTTATGTCATTCACACTATTTTCCTGTGGTGAATCGAACAAAAAAGATGAAAGTCAGGATTCAGAAGCATCAGCCGAAAGTGAAACTGATAATGAGGATAGTAAAAAAGTGATCCTCTTTTTTGGGGATAGTCTTACTGCCGGTTACGGATTAGAAAAAGGAGAAGGGTTTCCTGAAATTTTGCAACAAAAGATTGATTCTTTAGGGCTTTCTTATCAGGTGGTTAATGCCGGATTAAGTGGTGAAACTACTTCCGGAGGGAAAAATAGAATAGACTGGGTACTTAAACAGAATGTAGATGTTTTTGTATTAGAACTTGGGGCAAATGATGGTTTACGTGGAATCCCAATTGCTGAAACGAGACAAAACCTGCAGGAGATCATTGATTTTGTCAGGGAGCAAAATCCCGATATAGAAATTATACTCGCTGGAATGCAAATTCCGCCAAATATGGGACAGGACTACACCTCTGAATTCAGAGAGATTTTTCCTGATCTGGCAGAAGAAAACGATGTGTACCTGATTCCTTTTTTACTGGAAGACGTCGCCGGGATACCAGAATTGAATCAGCAAGATGGGATTCATCCAACTGCAGAAGGGCAGCAGATACTGGCAGAAAATGTCTGGGAAGTCTTAAAACCTGTAATTCAGCAATAGGTTAAAAGTTACCCTTTAAATGGTGGACTTTAAAGTTGCCCGGACTATTTAAAACAATCTTATTGCTCCTCCGGCCATTTCAAGAATATGGTAATATCTACATTAGCATCTTCCTTTATTATATGGACTTGTGAAGGTTTTTCCTGTTGAAGAAAATATAAATTTACATTCATTTGAGAAGGATCCCGGGCTAAATCCTCTCCCAGCCCATCTTCATCATGATCACCAATACCAAGGTCAAATCTCGCGTAAGGAGCTATGTATAAATTTTCATCAGTAAGGTCAAACTCCAGTTGTTGCTCATTTGGATAAACTTCAGAAAGAAACCACATTGAATTATAGTTCTCTTCGGTAGAAAAATTACGACTGTAAACTTTATGAAAAGCAAAAATTATATCTGCCAGTCGGTTGGGATCATCTTCAGGGAATTCGGGATCATAAGTTTCGTGGATATTATAGAATGAATTGATTTTCATCCCTGTAATTTGTACTGCATCACCGGGCAATACATTAACTTCAAAAGATTTTTCTATTTCTCTACCATTCACATCGGTAAATATAAAATCCATTTTTTCCACACCCACATCTGGCAATTGGTAATGCAGCGACCTGAATCCTGGATCAATTTCCCCATACATGCCGTCGCCGCCAACCGAGAGGCTACTGTGGGTAAAAACCTGCTTTATTTCATGAATTTTCGCCGTTCCTGTTACCTGAATCGAAAAGGCTTTATCTACATAAGCAAAATCAGCTGAGGGGGTAAAAGAAACATCAAAAGCTTCCAATTCAGGCTCGGGTATTTCATTAGAATCTGATGAGCAGGAGAAAAGCCCGATAAACCCCCATAGCATGATTGTTTTTTTCATCTTTTAGTTCAATTTTCCGGCATAAATGTAATGTAATTTTTGTCTTAGAATTGAAAAAAAATATGATCTAAAAAAAAATTATGAAAACTAGAAATTCATAGTTTTTTAATTTTTAAAAAATACTTCCCAGATGGACTTATTATTGAAAAGTCTGTACCTAATCTCTCTTTATTCTGAACTTAGGAAATCCTGTAGAACCCAAATTATTTCCTTAAAAATGAGAGTTTATTTTTCACCAGGTTTAGTCCAATTACAGAGCATAAAGAAATGGCCGCGGTGGTACCAAGACCTCCACCAAATCCGTCAAAATATGAGCCGGTGAATAGGTAAATGAAAGAGAAAAATAATCCAGAAATACCAATGATCCAATACTGCGGGATAACCCTGAAGGTAGCCATTCCAATAAAGGACGCACCCATTATTACCGCGGGTAAATTCTGAGTTAAATAGCTACTCAGGAGTTCAGGGAAAAGATAAAAGAAACTTCCCGCCAGTACTGAAACTCCTGCAGAAGCCATAACTCCCCCCAATTGCAAATGGTTATTAAAATAAAAAGTGATGATTGCACTTACTATTCCGGCAAATAAAATTATGGTATTTTCCATACTAGAATAAAAGTGTGATTATTGAAAAGATGGATACTCCTCCAAAAGCGATCGTGCCCAACTTACCTCCATAGCCTTGGAAGGTATCTTTTGAAATAACAAGTAGGAGACCGGATAGTAGTCCGGCAAAAAATATAAAAGTATAACCATGAGCGATAAATGGTGCCGTCATCCCTGCAAAAGCACCGCAATACATAGCAACAGGAATTTCACGAAAAACATCAGATTTTCTCTCCAGAAAAGGAATAAAGGAACTTATAAAGCCTACTAAACCTGCCGCTAATACTACACCTATTGAGAATTTGATGTTTAGCCAGTAGGTTAGGATGGCGCCTGAAATAGTGGCAAAAATTAAAATAAAATCAATCTTTTTTATTCGGGATTTATTAATCTGTGTTTTTCTGGTATAAAAAAAACACAGGAAAAGGGCTATTCCAGACAGTAGAATTGCAGGAAAAACTTTGTCTTTATTTTCAATAATGCTAACGATCAAAAAACTAAAATGCAGTATCAGGAAAATGAAAACGGGTAATTTTTTAAATAGTTTTTGCACGCTGAATATTATCAAATTAAAGGAATGCAAAAATCAGAAAATCATGGGGAACTGAGAAGGATATCAGAGAAAAGTAATTAGAAGGGACTCTTCTCTT
>CAXGBX010000122.1:0-6741 GCA_964008195.1 uncultured Flavobacteriaceae bacterium | reverse complement strand
TAACAACACAACTTAACATGGACTTTAATAAAGTTTACGAAAAAGAACTTTCTTTCCAGGCAGATCGCCGTAAAGCTACTGTAGAATTCATCAATATTGTGAGTGATCTATGGTATGATAAATCTATTGAACTGGTACTTTTCAGAAATCAGTTGATTAATAGAAATGTTAGTGATATCCTTGATCTTCATGAATATGCCGGTGAATTTGTTGGAAAACCTATTTCCATATTCGATTCTGTAGAGATTGCCAAGGCAATTAAAGATATCAATTTGCCTCCTGCAAAACTTGACATTGGGAAGCTTACCTATGAATATCATTTAGACGGTCAAACGCACAGTAATGCTATGGCATTTGTTTCAAGCAAACTAAGTGATGCGAAGGAAACTGAAGCGGTTACCCCTAAAGATGTGGTGCTTTATGGTTTCGGAAGAATTGGTAGACTTGTTGCCAGGGAACTTATGACGAGAACCGGAAAGGGAAATCAGCTTAGACTTCGCGCGGTGGTTACAAGAGGTAAGGTAGACCAGAGTGTTTTGGAAAAAAGAGCTTCGCTATTAAAAAGTGACTCGGTTCATGGACCATTCAGTGGAACTGTAAACGTAGATTTGAAGAATTCAGCATTGATCATTAATGGGACAACTGTTCATATGATCTCTGCGAATCAGCCAGAGGATATTGATTATACCAAGTACGGAATTAATAATGCACTTGTTATTGATAATACCGGGGCATTTCGGGATAAAGAAGCTTTAAGCAGACACCTTGCATCCAAGGGAGCTGCCAAAGTATTGCTTACTGCTCCTGGAAAAGGTGTTCCCAATATCGTTCACGGAGTAAATCAAAAAGAACATAATCCAGATGAAATTGATATTTTCTCAGCTGCTTCATGTACAACAAATGCAATTACCCCGGTTTTAAAAGCTGTTCAGGATTCTTTAGGAGTTGTTCACGGACATCTTGAAACGATTCATGCATACACCAATGACCAGAATCTGGTAGATAATATGCATAACAAATACCGAAGAGGTCGTGCTGCTGCTTTAAATATGGTGATTACTGAAACCGGAGCAGGAAAGGCTGTTTCAAAAGCACTGCCTGTCTTTGAAGGAAAACTGACTTCAAATGCTATTAGGGTTCCGGTACCTAACGGTTCTTTAGCTATTCTAAATCTAGAAGTTGAAAAAGAAACAAGTCTGGATGATGTTAATAATTTGCTTAAGAAATATGCCCTTGAAGGAGACCTGGTAGAGCAGATACAATTTTCTGTAGATAATGAATTAGTATCTTCAGATATCGTTGGTTCTTCTGCCCCGGCAATTTATGATAGTAATGCAACCATAGTTTCAGCAGACGGAAAGAATATCATCTTATATATTTGGTATGATAATGAATATGGATACAGCCACCAAGTAATAAGGCTGGCGAAGTATATTTCAAAAGTTAGAAGATATACCTATTACTAGATCGAAAAATTTTAAAAAAAAGACCCTGACGTTGTCGGGGTTTTTTTATTTTTGCACCACTTTTAAAAAAAACTGATTCAAAACTGATTAAATTTTACGATTAGCGAATTTCTTCCCGAAAATCTGAAATTTACTAACCCATCTATTCGCTCGTTGTTTTAATAAACCAAAAAATCAATACCCAGAAAGATGAGTAACAAAATTTATATCGCAGCTACATTTGTTATTGCTAGTATATTTCAGATAAATGCGCAGACAGATAGTTTGGATACTAACACGCCTGTTCAGGATGAATTTTCAGCATTAATACAGGAGTCAAATAACTACCAGGGTTATAAGGTGGTAGATTATGACAAACTTATTGAATTAAGAAACACTACCAGAAGTTATATTACAGAATTAAAGGAAGAGATCGTTGTTCAGAAAAATACGGTAGATCAACAAAACGATGAAATTCAGCAGTTAAAATCTGATCTTGCGGCCACAAAAGAAGATTTCAATAGGGTTTCCGAAGAAAAAGATGCTTTAATGTTTTTAGGGATGCCTTTTTCCAAAGGAGGCTATAAAGCCATGATGTGGGGAATTGTTGGTGTTCTCATAGCGCTACTTCTTATTATATTTTTCAGATATAAAAGCTCCCATACCGCAACTCGTGAGGCTCAGCAAAAATTAGATGAAACCGAAAAAGAGTTTGATGTATATCGCACCAAAGCTCTGGAAAAGGAACAACGCCTGGGAAGAATGCTTCAGGATGAAAAAAACAAAGCGAGCGGTAACACTTAAATAATTAAGGCTTAAAATCTTCAATTTTTGCAAATGCGTATTGATATTATTACCGTAGTACCAGATATTCTTAAAAGTCCGTTTGAGGCTTCTATTTTACAAAGAGCAATTCAAAAAGGACTGGTAGAGATACATTTGCATAATTTGCGTGATTATACCGAGGATAATTATAAACAGATTGATGATTATCAATTTGGTGGTGGCGCCGGAATGGTGATGATGATTGAGCCTATAGACAAGTGTATTACTAGCTTGAAATCTGATAGAGATTATGACGAAGTGATTTATATGACCCCAGATGGAGCAACCCTTAATCAAAGGATGGCAAATAGTCTAAGCCTTTCTGAAAATATTATCATTCTTTGCGGTCATTATAAAGGAGTAGATCAAAGGGTAAGGGATCAATTTATCACTAAAGAGATTTCTATTGGAGACTATGTTTTGTCTGGCGGTGAACTTGGAGCTGCCGTATTATGTGATTCTATTATAAGATTGATCCCGGGGGTACTGGGAAATGAAACTTCAGCGCTAACAGATTCTTTTCAGGACAACCTGTTGGCACCACCCGTCTACACTCGACCTCAGGAATACAAAGGCTGGGAAGTTCCTGCTGTACTCACTTCGGGTAATTTCCCTAAAATTGAGGAATGGCGTGAAGACCAGGCTTATGAAAGGACAAAAAGACTAAGGCCAGATCTATTGAAAGAAGATTAATTTTTTCACTTTCAGGCTTGTAGAATAATATAAATTGATTAGTTTTGCACTCGTTCTAGAATAACCTCTGGCGATCACCGTGAATGTTGTTATAGATTGTACTTTAAATTATTATAAAATGGAATCCTTAGTAAAATACGTTCAGGATGAATTCGTAGACAGAAAAGATTTACCAGAATTTGCAGCTGGAGATACAATCACTGTTTTTTACGAAATTAAAGAGGGACAGAAAACAAGAACACAGTTCTTTAGAGGAGTTGTGATTCAAAAAAGAGGAACAGGTTCTTCTCAAACCTTCACTATTAGAAAGATGAGTGGAACTGTTGGAGTGGAAAGAATTTTCCCAATCAACCTTCCTGCTATCCAGAAAATTGAAATCAACAAGAAAGGTAGCGTTCGTAGAGCTAGAATCTTCTACTTTAGAGAACTTACTGGTAAAAAAGCACGTATTAAGGAAGCGATTAGAAAGTAAGAATACTTTTTACCATAAAAATATAGAGCCCCAAATTATTGGGGCTTTTTTTATAAAATAAATTTAGATAATTGCCATTTTACATCAATCATTTAGAACATTCACATTTTAATTAACGCTTCTACTCATATCCTTAATCCTATTACAATAATTTAAAAATTTTAACACTTAACTTTTTGTTAACATTACCTAAATATCTAATTTCCGGCTCTTTAAAAAACTAAACAAAATTTTCATGAAAAAAAGAACTATTGAAGTATGGAAGATGCTTGTATGTGTTTTTCTATTTGGAGCCGTATTCACCTCTTGTGAAAAAGACGAAGCTACTATTCTAAATGATGAAGAGGTTTCTACAGACCTTAAAGAACCGCCATTCGAGAATTATCTGGTGATTAGTGATGAGGATGCAGGTTCAAAAAAAGCTGCAGAAAGTTATTTGAAAAGCGTAAAAGGAATTAGCATCGTAAGAAGTATGCCAGAAATTGGAGTTACTGTTGTAAGTACGAACGACTTGAATTTACTTCAAAAAGCTGCCTCCAATAACTTGACCATTGTTCCAGATTATGAAATTCAATGGATTCCTTCTCAAAAAAATGAACTTACGACTTTAGATGTATCGACTGAAGCTTTAAGTCCTAGTCCAGGTGATACGGAAGGTGCTTACATACGTTTATGGGGTATGGATGCGATAGACGCTCCAGAAGCCTGGAATGCAGGTTTTACGGGTAAAGGCGCAAGCGTTTTTGTGTTAGATTCAGGGATCGACAGGGATAATGTTGAATTTTCCCAAACCCTTAATAAAGACCTTTCCGCTTCTTTTGTACCGGGTGAAACATATTATACAAGACCTGGAAGATTTAGGAATCATGGAACTCATGTTGCTGGAACTATAAATGCTAATAAGAATAATTTTGGCGTAATAGGAGTTGCCTATGAAGCTGAATTGGTTGCGGTAAAAGTGCTTTCTGAATTTACAGGTAGTGGTGCTTTTAGCTCTATAAATGCAGGTATACTGTACGCGGGAAATAATAATGCTGATGTGGTAAACATGAGCCTTGGAGCTTCATTGAGCAAAAACGGTAAGTTAGTTGATGCTGATGGTAATGCATACAGGATTAACCCAAAGTTTATTCAGGAAATTATTAATGCACAACAAAGAGCAATTGATTATGCCTTTAAAAATGGAGTTACTATAATTGCATCTGCTGGTAACGACAGTATGAATTACGACGGAAATGGAGCGGCTATTAAATTGCCTGGCAGCCTGAATAATGTAATTACAATTTCCGCCACTGCTCCCGAAGGTTGGCACCCATTCTTCAATCCGGATACAAATTTTGATATTCCTGCCAGTTACACTACATATGGTAAGTCTTTAATTGACCTTGCAGCACCAGGTGGTGATTTTGATGTATCTGGTTTGGACGAAATATTTAGTGTTGCAAGTGGTGAAGATGCTTTCAACTACAGTTCAGGAACAAGTATGGCTTCTCCACACGCTGCAGGAGTTGCGGCACTTATCGTTGCTAAAAATGGAGGCCAAATGAACCCCCATGAAGTTGAAAAACAATTGATCAAATCTGCAGACCAGGTTGATGGAAACGGTCAAAGCCTTTTCTTTGGAAAAGGTCGTGTAAACGCTTTTAGAGCAGTTACGGAGTAAAAGGTCATTTATTTTGTAATATAAAGCCCCGAAATACCGGGGCTTTTTTTATGACATAAATCATTAGAAAGTAACCTTTTAAAAAGTTAAAATACTTTTTTCAAATAGATTTTCTTATTATATTTAAGTTGAAATTATCGTAAAGATTAAAATGACAAAAGGATTTTTAATCTGAACGATTTTTAGGTAAAGCAAAGTTCTTTACATTTTAGGTTTTTATCTTCTATATAACACTTTTATATTTTGTTTGATCAAAATGAGTTTGAAAGATAAAGACCACATTGGTTCTCTTTCTTAAGAGAACCAGTTGAAGCAGCATTTATAATAAAGCTTAAAAAGCTTTAGGTCATTAGATTGATATTATGCTGTTTTTGAAGCCATTTCATTTTAGCAATTAAGATGAAATGGCTTTTTTATTATATTATTTATGATATCTTAACACCTCCGAACGCCTTCAAACTTAGGATATAAGGAGCAAATACTGTATATTGCACGTGAGATAAGACCCTGGCTTTTACCGGGGTTTTTTACGAATACATTGCAACCAAAAACATATAGAATGTCACAGAAAGAAAAAATAATTTATACTAAAACCGATGAAGCTCCAATGCTGGCAACATACTCGTTCCTGCCAATTATTGAAGCTTTCACAAAAGCTGCTGGGGTAAGCCTTGAAACGCGTGATATTTCATTAGCCGGTAGGATTCTTTCTCAGTTTCCAGATTATTTAAAAGATGATCAAAAAGTATCTGATGATCTTGCTGAATTAGGGAAACTTGCTAAAGAACCAGAAGCAAATATTATAAAGTTACCAAATATCAGTGCCTCGGTGCCACAATTGAAAAATGCAATTGAGGAACTTCAATCAAAAGGTTTTGATATTCCAGATTATCCAGACGAACCTTCCAACGATAAGGAAAAGGAAATACAGGCTCGTTATGACAAAGTAAAAGGTAGTGCCGTAAACCCGGTTCTTAGAGAAGGTAACTCAGATAGGCGTGCACCAAAAGCCGTTAAGAATTTCGCCAAAAAGAATCCGCATAGAATGGGAGAATGGAGTTCAGATTCTAAAACCCATGTTGCGACTATGAGCAAAGGAGATTTTAGATCTAATGAGAAGTCAGTTACTTTTGGTAATGATGATACTCTAAAAATTGAATTCACTTCAGAGAATGGCGACAAAAAGGTCTTAAAGGATAACCTAAAAATATTAAATGGAGAAGTAGTTGATGCTTCTGTAATGAGCAAGAAAGCGCTGCTTGAATTTCTTCGTAAAGAAGTTAAAGATGCAAAAGAAAAAGATGTTCTTTTCTCATTACATATGAAAGCTACCATGATGAAGGTTTCAGACCCGATTATTTTTGGTCATGCTGTAGAAGTGTTTTTTGAAGATATTTTTGATAAATATGGTAAAGAACTTGAACAGGCTGGTGCCGATGCAACAAGTGGACTTGGAGATGTTCTAAAGGCTATTGAAAGCCTGCCTGAAGATAAGAAGAAGGAGATCAAAGAGGCTATTGCAAAGGATCTAAAGGAGGGGCCAGATATCGCTATGGTAAATTCAGATGAAGGTATTACAAATCTTCATGTACCAAGTGATGTGATTATTGATGCATCTATGCCTGCAATGATAAGAACCTCAG
>CAXGBX010000121.1:0-6766 GCA_964008195.1 uncultured Flavobacteriaceae bacterium | reverse complement strand
GCTATGGCCGAGAGTCTTGCTTATCAATTAAGGCGGGGCAACAAACTTACTTCTAATGTGAGTGTAAAGATTCGTTATTCAGATTTTCAGACATATAGCAAACAGGTTAAAATACCCTATACCAGTGCAGATCATATTCTTATTCCAAAAGTGGAAGAATTATTCCGGCAGTTGTATACGCGAAGACTACTCATTAGATTGATTGGGGTACGTTTCAGCGGACTCGTTGGCGGGCATTACCAGATCAATCTTTTTGACGATTCTGAAGAGATGCTGAATTTGTACAATTCCCTGGATAAGATCAAAAACCGTTTTGGCGAACACAGTGTGATGCGCGCCATTTCGATGGATGCGAAGACGATTGGCCGAATGGGCAATCCTTTTAACGGGGAACCGCCGGTGGTGCTGGCACATAGAAAGCAGTGATGTTAGACATCAGACTTTAAACGCTAGACAATAGACCTTGGGGAATCTGAAAAGATAAATTGAAAATCAATAATGATATCGCTTCACTGCATTTGCGATGACTGAAAACGAAGAAGGTCATTTCGAAGGAGCGAAGCGACTGAGAAATCTAAACAACAACGTCACTGGAGTAGAGCGAAGCAGTCTCAAAATAATCACGTGAGGCGAAATGAGATCGCTTCACTTCGTTCGCGATGACAGATTAAACTGCATACTGACACTGAAACTGAAACTGAAAATGTACTTAAACTGCCATACATACTACTCTTTACGCTACGGGACATTTTCAGTACAGGATCTCTGTAAACTTGCTGAACATAACGGAGCGAGCCAATTGGCGCTTACCGACATCAACAACACTTCAGCCTGTCTTGAGTTTCTAAAAATAACCAAGGCAACAGATATTAAACCGCTGGTGGGTATCGATTTCAGAAATGCAGTCGATCAGCAGTATGTGGGAGTTGCAAAAAACAACGAGGGTTTTCGCCAATTAAATGAACATCTTTCCAATCATTTACATCAGAAAAAAGAATTTAACCCCGAAGCACCTCCCCTGCCTGACTGTTTTATTATCTATCCATTTGAAAAGATCAATGCACTCAAAAAGATAAATTTCCGAAGTAATGAGTTTATAGGGGTTTCTATAGAAAACCTGAGAAAATTAAAATTTTCTACCTACCGGAAGCTGGAAGAAAAACTGGTAATTCTGCAAAGTGTAAGCTTCAGAAATAAAAAAGATTATAACGCTCATCGCCTGTTGCGTGCTATAGATAACAACACACTTCTTAGCAAGCTTCCGGCAACAGAACAAGGCTCATTTTCCCAGCAAATGATTTCCGCTAAACAACTGGAAAAAGAATTCGAAGAGTTTCCGCATATTCCTGAAAACACTCAAAAAATTGCAGCCTCCTGCCAGGTGGATTTTGAATTCGGCCGGGGACAGAATCGGAATTTACTCGTAGCCGGGAAAAGCCCGGAGGAAGACATTAAAAAAATTCGTGATCTCTGCTACCAAAAACTTCCTGAGAAATATCCTGATGCTGATGAAGAGGTGCACACAAGATTAAAAAAAGAGCTTGATACTATTATAAAACTTGGCTTTGTCTCTTATTTTTTAATCAATTTAGATATTGTGAATTACGCCCGTTCACAGAATTATCCTTTTGTAGGCCGTGGTAGTGGCGCAAATTCTATCGTAGCCTATATCCTGGGAATTACCAATGTAGATCCTATAGAACTTGATCTGTATTTTGAACGTTTTATAAACCCCAATCGAAGCTCTCCGCCAGATTTTGATATAGACTTTTCCTGGAAGGACCGGAATGATGTGACTGCTTATATTTTTAAAACCTATAAAAATACTGCGCTTATGGGAACTTATGTCACCTTTAAAAGCAAGGCGGTGGCCAGGGAACTGGGAAAAATATTCGGGCTTCCCAAAGAGAATATTGATAAGCTTTCTTCAGGTTTTTTTCAATACAATCAGCTGGATCACCTTGAAAAACTTGTGATAAAATATAGCCGGCTTATTGAAGGTTTTCCTAATTATCTGAGTGTACATTCTGGCGGAATTTTAATATTAAATGATTCGGTTTTTAACTATGCCGGCACATTCCTGCCACCTAAAGGTTTTCAAACCATTCAGATAGACATGAACATCGCCGAAGATGTAGGTATCCACAAATTTGATATTCTCGCCCAGCGCGGACTCTCCAAAATCACAGATGCTATTGAGATCGTAAAACAGAACCAGCCTGATGCGAAAATGGAAAATATCGAAAATATCAAAGCTTTTAAAGAAGATCCAGCCATTAATGATCTTCTAAAAAACGGTGATTGTATGGGTGTATTTTATATAGAATCACCAGCTATGCGCGGCTTGCTTACCCGGCTCCAAACCGATAATTATATGAATCTTGTCGCGGCCAGTTCTGTGATAAGACCGGGAATTTCCAGCGCCGGGATGAAGGAAGAGTTTATTAAACGGCATCGCGATCCAGAACTCAGGAAACAGGCCCATCCGGTGATGCTGGAAATTATGGAGGATACCTACGGGGTAATGGTTTATCAGGAAGATGTAATGAAAGTGGCCTATAAATTTGCAGGTCTGGACCTGGATGATGCCGACGTACTTCGACGTGGAATGAGCGGAAAGAAAACTTCCAAAGGCCAGATGGAGAAAATTGAAGAAACTTTCCGAAGAAATTGTAAAGAACGGGGATATACTGAAGCGCTTACCAATGAAGTATGGGAGCAAATATCATCTTTCGCCGGTTACGCGTTTCCCAAGGGGCATTCTGCTTCCTACGCTGTGGAAAGTTATCAGAGTTTATACCTTAAAAAATATTTTCCGCTGGAATTCATGGTGGCAGCTATAAATAATGGTGGCGGATTTTACGACCTGCAAACCTATATTCAGGAAATAAGAAGATGTGGAGGCAGGATTCATGCGCCCTGCATCAATAAAAGTGACCACCCCAATACTATCTTCGGAAAAGATATCTACCTGGGTTTTGGATATATTAAAGAGCTGGAAGTTAAAACCATCCAGCAGATACTCGAAAACAGGCAATTTTTCGGAGCTTTCAAATCCCTGGATGATTTTATAGACCGAATTCATATCTCTATAGAACAGTTAAGCCTTCTAATTAAAATAGATGCCTTCAGGTTTACCGGTGTAGATAAACATGAATTACTATGGAAAGCCTATTTTAAACTACACAAAAGCAAACCAAAGACTAATCAGGCTTTATTGTTCAAACCTCAGTACCGTGATTTTGAACTGCCTGAATTTGAATATTCCAGATTAATTGAAGCTTATGACCAGATGGAATTGCTGGGTTTTCCGCTTTGCAGTCATTTTGAACTTCTGAAAGAACCAATTTCAAGCAGCATCAAAGCGAGTGACCTCAAAAATCTTGTGGGAAAAGAAGTTGAAATCTATGGCAATCTCGTAAACTCCAGAAAAACCGGGACTTCTAATGGAAAATACATGTATTTCGGAACTTTCTACGATGTAGACGGAGGTATTTTTGATGTGGTTCTTTTTCCAAAGATTGCCGAAAAATATCCACTCAGGAGTCGGGGAATTTTTAAATGCTGCGGAAAAGTAATGTACGATCTTGGATATGTTTCTATAGATATAAAATGGATCTCAAGACAACCCACGCAAACAGATCCAAGATTGGTGGAATCAGGATTTAAGATCGGGGTTGGGAAATAACTTACTCCCCAGTTTCCGCAGGAATTTGCAAACAAGAGTGAGAATGCTTTATTGCATTCGCGATGACAGGAAAACCAAAAACAGAGCGTTTGGAACAACACAGCCCCAGCTACCATGAGATTGCTTCACTGCGTTCGCAATGACAGGAAACATGGGAGGAATAAAGAGATTTCTCCCTTTGGTCGAAATGACAAAAAAGGTTATCTCAGATATGTTCAATATGACTAATCCAGGATATCAATTCAACTCATATTTCTTAGCAATCGCATCTACACAATTGATCCCATCTATCGCTGCAGAAATAATTCCCCCGGCATAACCAGCTCCTTCCCCACAGGGATAAAGCCCTTTCACCTCCACATGTTCCAGCGTGGTAGGATCACGCGGAATTAAAACGGGTGAAGAAGTCCTGCTTTCCGGTGCATGTAATACGGCATCGTTCGTATAATAGCCATTCAGTTTTTTACCAAACTTTACAAAAGCTTTGCGTAAACGTCTGGCGATCAAATCTGGTAACACTTCGTTAAGATCCACGCTTACAATTCCGGGTTGATAGGAAGTCTTCGGAAAATCTTTAGAAACTTTCCTTTCTACGAAATCTTTCATTCGCTGCGCCGGTACTTGTTGCGTTTTACCTGCCGCTTCCCAGCAATTTTTTTCCACTTGTTTTTGAAAATCTAAACAAACAAAAGGATCGCCTGGCTTAAAGCCTGGAAGGTCCGCAGGTTCAATACTAACCACAATCCCCGAATTCGAATATGGATTATTACGCTTACTCGGGCTCCAGCCATTGGTCACAACTTCTTCCTGCTCGGTCGCACATGGTGCAATGATACCCCCGGGACACATACAAAAAGAATAGACGCCCATCCCCTCTACCTGCTCTACCAGGCTATAAGATGCGGGAGGCAAATATGGATTATCATCATCTCCGTGGTATTGTATATGATCTATCAGTTTTTGCTGATGTTCAATACGAACGCCCAAAGCAAAAGGCTTAGCTTCAATTTTAATATTTTTTTCATGCAGTAAATAAAAGATATCCCTTGCTGAATGTCCCGTAGCCAGGATCACCTCCTCAAAAGCAAACCATTTTTCAGCATTGATCTCAATCGCTTCTACTTGATGCCCGTTCAATTTAAGATTGGTAAGTTTAGAATTAAAACGTACTTCCCCGCCCGCCTCTATCACTGCTTCCCGCATAGCAGTAATGATCTTGGGCAATTTATTGGTACCGATATGGGGATGTGCTTCTACCAGAATATCAGGATCAGCCCCAAATTCCACGAACCATTCCAGGGCTTTTAATATATTTCCTCTTTTTTTAGAACGCGTATATAATTTCCCATCAGAATATGTCCCGGCACCTCCCTCTCCAAAACAATAATTGGATTCAGGATTTACAATTTGTTCTTTATTGATCCTGGCAAGATCATGCCTTCTGGACCTTACATCTTTACCACGTTCAAAAACAATTGGTTTTAAACCGGCTTCTACCGCCCTAAGTGCCGCATATAAACCCGCAGGTCCTGTGCCGATGATGGCAATTTCTTTAGCTTCGGAAACATCCATAGGTTCAAACGGGGGAATCAGCTTTTTTTCCTCCCCGTGTTTCCATACCTCTATTTGCAAATTGAATCTTACCGGCTTATTGCGGGCATCCAGTGATCGCTTTCTGATCCTCCAGTCAGCTATATCATCTCTCCTGATATCAGATTTCTTAACCACCCTGTTCAATAACAAATGATGATCTTCAAGTTCGTTGGGTAAGGCTGTGATTTGTACCAATGTGCTCATATGGTTCAAAGATAACAACGATTTTCTCTAAATATCGAAATTTAATGTTTTCAGGAAAGCATATTCTCCCTAAACTCTTTCCTAGAGTCCTATATTTGTAAAAAAAAGCATGTCTTTAAAGAAATTGTTGGAGGAAAAGGGTTACCATCGTATTAAACTGAAATATACCAAAACCAATCATTTTGAATTAGTGGCAAAGATCAATGATATAGAAGGTAATTTTATCCTGGACACCGGGGCATCCAGTACTTGTGTTGGAATTGACGCGGTAGAACATTTTGAATTACTCTCAGAAGATAGTGATGTGAAAGCTGCAGGTGCCGGAGCTACCAATATGATCACGCAAATTTCTCAGAAAAACCTTATCCAGATAAATAGCTGGAAAAAGAAAAAAGTAGATCTTGTGCTTTTTGATTTAAAACATGTGAATGAAGCCCTGGTGAATCATAAAGCTGAAAAAGTGCATGGCATTATTGGGGCAGATATTCTAAAAAAAGGAAAGGCGGTGATAGACTATAAAAACAAGGCGCTTTTTTTAAAATAGCAACATTCGCTCATAGCATACCACAAAAAAACCCACTGTTTAAGCGGGTTTTTTACATTTTGAATTCTATTTTTTATGACTCCGTTTGCGTAGTATCGCTCAATTTCTTACTCATCTCCTGAAAATCTTTCATCATTTGTTCATGTTCACTGCGCATTGTTTCATGCTCAGTCATTATAGTCTGGTGCTGCTTCTTCATTGCTGAAATTTGAGTTTGCTTTTCGGCATCACTCATACCTTCAAAATCAGACTTAAGATCTTTATGTGCAGAAATCATTTCCTTATGAGAATTCATCCAGGCTTCATGTTTTTGCAATATAACCTCTTTGGAAGCGAGGTTTTCTAACATCGTGGAATCTTTCACCTCCATATTCTGAAGTTTTTGAGATAGATTCTCGTATTCCCCGGTCATTTCCTGATGTTCTTTTTCAAAAGTTGAATGTACTTTTTGAATACTGTCATTCTGAGTCATCAACTTGTCCATATCTTCCTGAACTTTGTTATTCTTATCTTCACATGCAGTTAAGGCTAGAAAAGCGACACTAAAGATTATTAAATAATTCTTCATTTTTTAAATTTTTGGTTTATTCAAAATTACGAAAGACATAATTTTCTTATTGTAATTTGCTGTTAAAAAATGAGTTAGCCAGTATATAGCATTTCAATTTCGAAATCTTCTTAAATTTCATAACCTCATTTATAACAGAATAAGGGAAAAATCCCCTTTATCTAAAATA
>CAXGBX010000120.1:0-6880 GCA_964008195.1 uncultured Flavobacteriaceae bacterium | reverse complement strand
CTCTTTTGCCTGTTTTTCGGTCAATCCCACTGAAGCCATTGTGGGAAGGGCAAAAACAACTGTGAGCATTGGCGGATAACTCATTTCTTTTTTATTTCCTTTAATAATGTTGGAAGCCAGTGTATGTCCTTCCAGCACCGCCACGGGAGTTAAAGGGAGTCCCCGGGTATCTGCTGCATCCCCGGCTGCATAAATCCTGGAATTAGAAGTGCTTTGTAAATATTCATTTACCTCAATTCCCTTTTTTGAATACGAAATGTTCGCTTTTTCCAGATCAAGATCAAAAATGGCAGGAGGCCTTCCAGCTGAATTAAAAACTGCTTCGGCTGTGAAAGTTGTAATTTTACCATCTTTATTTCCTTTCACATTGTAACCTTCTTCGGTTTTTGCTATACCAGTGAATTCAGTTTCCAGAATCAATTTAATCCCTGAATTTTTAGTTGCATCTACCAGATGACTAACAATATCCTGTTCAAAATTTTCTAACGGTTTTTTACCGCGATGAATTATAGTGACTTCTGCTCCTGCGCGAGCAGCAATGTGAGCAAATTCGAAAGCAATATAACCTCCTCCTATAAATATCAGGGACTGAGGTAGTTCTTTCAGGTTAAGAAAATCAGTACTTGAGAGCGCATATTCCCCGCCTTCAAAATCCAGTATTCTTGGTTTTGCCCCTGTAGCAATAACTATTTTATCTGCTTCAATAACTTCATCGCCTACCTGTAGCGTATTGCCGGTTAGAAATTTAGCTGAAGTATGGTAAGTATCTATATCTTTATTTTTATATCCTTGTTCAATTTTAGGAGGCATGGCATCCACAAAAGACTGTTTAAATGACATGATATCCTCCCAATTGACTTTGGGTACGGTATCTATTCCATTTCCATTAAGCCTTTGGGCAGAATCGCGAACCTCAGTAGCTCCTATAATCACCTTTTTGGGATCACATCCCCGCAGGGCACAAGTACCGCCGTATGGCAATTCATCAGTAATCCCAACTTTAAGCCCTTTTGAAGCACATTTGTTAGCAGCGGTCATTCCGGACATCCCGGAACCAATTACAAATACATCATATTTTTTCATTTCATCTAATTTTTTTCTCCGAGGTTATAGCTTTATATCCAGTCTTATTGATAGCCTTAAAGATTTCCGTTTCCGTTACTTTCGATTTATCAAATTGTACAATGGCATTTGAATTTTCATAACTTGCCTTTACAGAGATAATTCCCGGTAGCTTATTTACTTCATTTTCTACATGGGCTTCACATCCTGCACAAGTCATTCCTTCTATTTCAATAATTTTTTTCTCTATGTTATTTTCAGCTACTACAAGAATTTCTTTTTCAGAAGTATTATAGAATAACCTTGAATAGTAGGGGAAGGAGAGCATCAAGGCCGTAAAAACAGTAATAATAAAAAGAAAACTCTTTGATTGCCAGAAAGAGGTTTTTTCATCTTCGTCGCTTGCGCATTCTATTTCCTTTTGTGTTTTAGGCTTCAATTTAAGGTACCAGGCGAATACTAGAATTCCTATGGTAAGCCAAATCAAATATGGTCGAAAAGGTTCTAACCAGGAAAACATGGTGGCAATTCCACTGCTTCCTGCCAGAATAGCAATAAGTGGCGTTATGCAACATAAAGATGCGGTAATTGCTGTAAGTATACTTGCGAAGGCAGAATTAGTTGATTTACCGGAAGATTTCATTTAAGCTATTTTTTTTGAAGTCCTTATGGAAGTAAAAACATTGTTCAATAATGTGGTTTTCTCCCCAACTAAAGAATAGTATAGTGTTTGACCTTCTCTTCTGGATTTTATAAACCCTGCATCTTTAATTTTACGAATATGCTGGGAGATTGCAGGAACACTCATTTCTAAAATATCAGCTATGTCACAGGGACATAATTCATTCTCCATATTTAAAAGAAAAAGAATTTTTAAACGAACCTCATTTCCGGAAATGGAAAGGAGCTTGGTCATTTCTTTAAAATTCTCGTCCAATTTGTCTAAAGTTTCTTTGCAGCTTAGCAGTTGTTTATGGTCAGCTTGTGCTCTGGTACAGGTGATTTCCAATTTCATAGAATTTAATTGTTGAACAAATATATATGAATATGCTTATTTAAGCAAATACTTAAATACAAGTACTTGGATATATATTAAAAAGAGTAGGAGGTAGGTGGTAGTGTTGATTTTAAAAATTAAAAATAGCGAAAGTAAAACAGAAACCTTATTTAGTTTCAAATAAGATTAAATGGTATTAACCTGCAATTTGGAGAAGAAAAAAAGCTATTCTGTGCCAGGTCTAAAAACTAAAGGCTTTCGATTTCTCGAAAGCCTTAATTTACGTGTAACGAGAAGGATTTGAACTCGGGACCTCCGGGTTATGATTTGTTAATACTTATACAGCGCAGATTATATCTACTGTTACTATAATATTTTCGTCGATAGAAAAAGTGTAAATAATATTTACTTTTCCAAATAGAATCAAACAACACCAAATAATATTAAAGTATTGTTAAAAACAGAAAACTATGCACAAACTATGCACAATTTGAATTTTAAGCCCGAAAAACAAGATTAATAATTGTGAAAATTCGAGGTAAATTAGGGGGTTCTTCGCACTAAAAGGATGACATCAACACTAAGCAAACCTTTATTAATCAATGTTTGAAAAGATTAAACAAAAAAGCCTTCCATGTGGAAGGCTTTTCGTGATGGCACCAGGATTCGAACCTGGGACCGCCTGCTTAGAAGGCAGGTGCTCTATCCAGCTGAGCTATGCCACCGTTTTGCGGTTGCAAATATAAGCCACTTTATAAATAATACAATGTTTTTTGATTTAAAAAATCATACTTTTCTAAAAAAAGAAAAACTCCCAGAAGGAAGTTTTTGATTATCAGTATATAGTGCTTATTAATTTTTTTAATTATCTCTGATGAATTCTACTTCCAGGCCTCTGGATGTAATAATTAACTGATTTAGGGTACTGGGATGAATATCATCTTTTTCGAAAACCTGGATATATAACTTATTAAAACGACGAATCAATTCAAGGGTTTTTAAGGATAGGTGAAAGAATGTACCAGATTCATGAATATTTTGAATCCATTCCTTTACAATATCGATCTGCTGATAATCCTCTTCTGTATTAAGGATATAAGCTTGTTGTGCTAGCATAACTAATTCTTTTTCAGTTAGCCAAGCAGGGAGTTAAAATAGATTTGGTGAGTTAAATATATGAGTAATTATTTAGCGTAAGGGAACATCTATAAAAATATCTGCAAACAGCCAGAATTAATCGTTAAAAGACCTTATATGGGGTTCGGGAAATAATATTAATTTAGCTGAAAACTTCCAGAATCTAACTATGACCAATTATTGTCAGTATTTGAATATTATTTTTAACAAGGTATGTAAGCTTTTTAAAGTTCAAACTGGTAATGAATAGCTGGATAATTTATTCCTTAGGTTTTATTGCACAGCTGCTTTTTTCAGGAAGAATGATCATGCAATGGTTACTTTCAGAAAAGAATAAAAAGATTATTACCCCTTTGCTATTCTGGCATTTAAGTCTGCTGGCTTCTTTTTTACTTTTTGTTTATGGATATTTAAGGGATGATTTTGCAATTATGATGGGGCAGACCCTGACTTATTTTATTTACATACGAAACTTACAGTTACAGGGAGAATGGTATAGGTTTCCTAAGTTTTTCAGAATATTTTTGTGGATATTTCCGTTGTTAATTGTTATATATGGCTTCAATAATAATCAATATGACGCGGCAAAATTATTTAGGAATGAAGCAATACCATTTTGGCTGTTAATTCTTGGATCTTTGGGGCAGGTAATATTTACTTTGAGGTTCATCTACCAGTGGGTATATTCCGAAAGAAAGAAAATATCCAGTCTGCCCCTTGGTTTTTGGTTATTGAGCTTACTGGGATCTTCAATAATTACTATATATGCAGTTATTAGGAAAGATCCAGTACTCCTTGCGGGACATGGATTTGGATTGATCATGTATATTAGAAATATTTATATTCAGAAGAATGAAGTTAAAGGATAATTATCTTCTTTTATTATGTTTTGTATGCATCGCTATATTCTTTGTGAATCTTGATGCCATTATGATTAATATAATGGAAGCCCGTAACTTCACTACTGCCCGGGAAATGATTAATCTTGATCATTGGATATTTACTACCCTTAACAACGAACCCAGATATGAAAAGCCCCCACTACCAACCTGGTTAACTGCAATTTCGATGCTATTATTTGGAATGAAGAGCTTATTCGCATTGAGGTTGCCAGCAGCCATCATGGGGTCGTTAACAGTGATTTTTATATATAAACTAGGGCTAAAATTTTCAGCCCATCGAAAATACGCCTTCATTGCAGGTTTAATCGCTGCCTCGTCTTTCTATATACTCTATTCAGGTAGGGATGGCCAATGGGATATTCATACTCATGCATGGATGATGATGAGTATTTATGGTATGTATAGAATTTTTACTGATGAAGGGAATAAATATTCTAACGGAGTAATCGCAGGTTTACTCTTAGGTTGTTCTTTCCTTAGTAAAGGTCCCGTTTCAATGTATGCCCTGCTATTGCCATTTTTAGTGGCCTATGGAGTCGTTTTTAGATACAGGGATTTTAGGAGCAAATGGCCTGCCTTATTACTCATGGTTATAGTGGCATTAATAGTGGCAGCATCCTGGAGCTTATATGTTTATTTTTTTGATACCAGTGCGGTAAGTAAAATTACCGAAAGGGAAACAGGACGTTGGTTAGATTATAATGTTAGACCTTTCTATTATTATTGGAGCTTTGTAGTACAATCTGGTATCTGGACAATTCCGGCTTTTGTAGGTTTATTATATCCCTATCTCAAGAATAGAGTATTCCATAAGCCCGGATATAAATTTACCCTGTGGTGGACATTAGGTTCAGTAGTACTACTATCAATTATTCCGGAGAAAAAATCGAGGTACTTATTACCGGTATTGATACCGCTAGCACTAAATACAGCATTTTATATTGAATACCTATTTAGAAGATTTGATATGATGCCCAGGAAAGAAAAGTGGATAGTGCATTTTAACTTTGGTCTCATTGGTGTTTTAGGGCTAGCTTTCCCAATAGCCGGCTATTACTTTTTTAGAAATTCACTCTCTGAAATATGGCTTTGGTACTTATTAACTTCAATATGCCTGGTTTCTATAGGAATTTTTATTATTTATTATTTGAATAAAAAGCGGATTAAACCCGTTTTTTACTTGACGGTATGGTTCATAATCAGTATTATATTTTTCGGCTTGCCTATTCTGAAAAAACTGCAACTCAATCCTGATTATAAAAGTATTTCTGAAGTAAACCTGTATTTAGAAAAAAATCCGATGCCATTATATGAATATAGTGGTTTTACTCCGGAAATTATCTGGGAGTATGGCCAGCCCATTAAGGTTCTGAAAGATGGCGAAAATTATAACTTGCCTGAAAGTAAAGAATTTTTAGTATTAGCAACAGAGGCTCAAACAAAGGAGATGAAGAGTACATTGTCTGATTTTAATATCCAGAAGATTGATGAATTTGATATGAATACACAACCGGGCCAGCATCGAGAGAGACTGTATAGAAATTTATTTTTAATAAGTAGAAAATAGAAACCTTATTGAATGATTAATTATCCAATAAAATTTAAACCAATCCTACAAAAAAAAGTATGGGGCGGTAATAAATTAAGAGACCTTTTTGACAAAGAAGCTCATGATGATAGTATAGGGGAAAGTTGGGAAATTTCCGGGGTGGAGGGTCATATTTCTACCGTTGAAAATGGATTAGAGGCGGGAAAAAAGCTTACTGATCTTATTTCTGAATTTAAAGGGGAATTTATTGGTGAACGCATTTATAAGCAATTTGGAAATGAATTCCCCCTTCTTATAAAGTTTATTGATGCCAAGACTGATCTTTCAGTACAACTGCATCCTAACGATGAATTGGCCAGGAAGCGTCACAATTCTTTTGGTAAAACAGAAATGTGGTTTATAATGCAGGCTGATCAAGGTTCGAAACTGAATATTGGTTTTAAGGCAGATGTTAATACACAAGATTACTTAGAACATCTAAAAAATGGAAAAATTATAGATCTATTACATTTTGAAGAAGTTCAAAAGGGAGATGCCATTTTAATAAACACCGGGAAGGTCCACTCTATAGGAGGAGGGATTCTGTTAGCTGAAATTCAGCAAACATCAGATATTACTTATAGGATCTATGACTGGGATAGAAAGGATATTGAAGGAAATACAAGGGACTTGCAAACTAATTTAGCTCTGGATGCAATAGATTTTAAGAGAAAAGATGATTATGAACTGACGTATACCAAAGAAGATAATATATCTTCAGAAATAATTTCCTGTGAGTATTTCACTACCAATTACCTTCCGGTTAAAGGGAAAATAAATAAGGATTATTCTAATATTGATTCATTTGTCGTATTTATGTGTGTCGCAGGTACTTCCAGCGTAAGTTTGAATGGGAATTCAGAAACACTAAAAATAGGGGAGAGCTTATTAATTCCTGCCTGTGCTCTTTCGGTAGAAATTCAGGCAGAGCAAGCTGAACTTCTCGAGATATATATTGAATAGCTTTAAAAGCTTACAAAGCTAATAGTTTAGCATCGTATTCGGCTTTCGTTGAAATAATTAATTCATTTCTGTACCTCTAGAGATTTACTTGAAAGATCTTTCCAAAATTCTTTTCTGCTGCTATGAATGAACCATTTTTATTAGAGGTTACTGAGTACTATATATCTTAAAGATTAAAGGGCAAATACAAATAATGTAAAAGCCCTTAGCTATACTTAATGAAAAAATTTA
>CAXGBX010000119.1:0-6908 GCA_964008195.1 uncultured Flavobacteriaceae bacterium | reverse complement strand
TATCAATTATCAATTATCAATTATCAATTATCAATTATCAATTATCAATTATCAAGGAGTATACTTTTTAAAGTAAATCTTCGCCGCTTTCATCACCCTTGGAGCCATAATAAGGGTAGAAATCATCGTTGGGATTGCCATCAGGGCAAAGAAACCATCAATCAAATTCAGGATAAAGCTTAACGAGGTGGTGGCTCCTACAATGATGCTTAAGATATAGACGTAGTTATAATACTTTTTGTTTTCAGCGCCTATCAGAAAGGAAAGGCATTTTGTTCCGTAGTAAGAATAGGAGAACAGGGACGAGATGCTGAATGCCAGAATACAGAGCAACAATAAGTAATTGCCAATATAAGGGATGCCTTGCTCAAAGGCTGCAGCAGTCAGGCTTACTCCATTCACATCTTCCGTTTGCCAAACACCGGTGACCAGAATAGCCATTGCGGTTAACGTACAAACTACTAATGTGTCTATAGCAGGACCTAACATGGCAATTAATCCTTCACGTATAGGTTCTGAAGTTTTACTGGCCCCATGGGCCATAGTTGCAGTTCCAATACCAGCCTCGTTAGAAAATGCACCACGACGAATTCCTAAGAGAATGAGTCCGCCCAGAACGCCACCTAAAAGTGGATCTCCTTTGTAATTATTTGCAGCAAAAGCATCGGTAAATATCATTCCGAAGTAATGAAAAACCACCGTGTAATTGACAAATAAGATCACTAAAACTGAAACGAAATATAAAGCAACCATCGCCGGAACCAGTTTTGATACCGTTTTACTGATTCGATCCAATCCGCCAATAATAACTACGGTGGTAATAAGCGTAAGAGCAATCCCAATTATGAGGCTACTCATAAATCCAGTCTCGATATCATTAGGCTCTAAAAGAATATAGTTGATGGCCTGAGTTAACTGATTTACATTGAAAACGGGTAAGGCACCTACCAGGCCGGCAATGGCAAAAAAAGCTGCCAATGGCTTCCATTTTTTTCCCAATCCTTCAACTATAAAGTACATCACTCCTCCCTGGATTTTACCTTCAGAATCTCTTCCGCGGTACATTACAGCCAGGCTATTAGTGAAAAATTTAGTCGCCATTCCAACGATCGCACTAATCCATAACCAGAATATCGCCCCTGGACCACCTACCGCAATAGCAACCGCAACACCGGCTATATTTCCCATGCCCACCGTAGAAGATAAAGCAGTAGATAACGCCTGGAAATGGTTAATATCGCCCGGGTCATCTGGGTTATTATATTTTCCACGGAGCACTTCTATGGAATGCCCCAAATATCTAAATGGTAAAAATCTTGAGTATATAAGTAAAAAAATCCCGCCGCCAATTAGGAGGATAACAAGTGGAATTCCCCAGACTGCGGAAGCAAAATCTGCAATAAACTGATCTATTTGGGACATGCGTTTAATTTGTCCCGAAAATAATAAAATTTAGGGCTGTATTTACTTTTTTGGAAATGGTCTTTTTAAAACTCGAAAGATTGTTTGGTCATGCTGAACTTGTTTTAGCATCTGGAAAAGACATTGAATCGAGTTCAGGGTGACGAGGTTTTTAAATCATTTTTAAAATTCCGAGGTAAAATGAAATTTTATCGATGGATATTTTTGCTGGGTCATTTGCAGTGAGAACTGCGAATCTGCGAGAAATACTAATTGACCTGATTTATCTTTGGCAAGGTACTTCGCCTTGACCCTTTTAAATTCTTTGAATTCTTCACTCTTTTCATCCTCGGCTTCGATCCAGGTGGCCTTATGAACATTCAGATTTTCATAGGTACATTTTGCCCCGTATTCGTGCTCCAAGCGATATTGAATTACTTCAAACTGAAGAGCACCTACGGTGCCAATCACTTTTCTGCCGTTAAGTTCCAGAATAAATAACTGGGCGACCCCTTCATCCATCAACTGGTCAATCCCTTTTTCCAGTTGCTTGGATTTCATAGGATCGGCGTTGTTGATATATCTGAAGTGTTCCGGAGAAAAACTAGGAATCCCTTTATACATCAGATTTTCACCTTCGGTAAGAGTATCCCCGATTTTAAAATTTCCAGTGTCATGTAGCCCGACAATATCTCCTGGAAAAGAGACATCTACAATTTCTTTCTTTTCAGCAAAAAAGGCGTTGGGAGAAGAGAATTTCATGTTCTTATTATTCCGAACATGTAAATAGTTCTTATTTCGTTCAAATTTCCCGGATACTATTTTGATAAAAGCAAGTCTGTCCCGGTGTTTCGGATCCATATTCGCGTGGATCTTGAATACAAAGCCGGTAAATTCTTTCTCGTCTGGTTTTACCAGCCTGCTGTCACTTTCCTTTGGTCTTGGAGGAGGCGCAATCTTGATAAAACAATCTAGTAATTCTCTTACGCCAAAATTATTTAAAGCGGAACCGAAAAATACTGGTTGCAACCTACCTGAAAGATAGGCTTCACGATCGAATTCTGGGTAAACCCCCTGGGCAAGTTCCAATTCTTCTCTCAACGTATCTGCGGCCTTATCTCCAATGAGGCCATTTAATTCTTCAGACTTCAGATCACTAATTTTAACTGTTTCTTCAATATCTTTTCGTGGATCACCAGTAAATAAGTTTACATTTTTCTCCCAGATATTATAAATCCCTTTAAAGTCGTAACCCATCCCAATAGGGAAACTCAACGGAGTTACGGTAAGATTAAGTTTTTGTTCAATTTCATCCAATAGCTCAAATGCATCCTTTCCTTCACGGTCAAGTTTGTTTATAAAAACGATCATGGGTATATTCCGCATTCTACAAACTTCCACCAGTTTTTCGGTTTGTTCTTCCACACCCTTGGCAACATCTATCACTACGATCACACTGTCTACAGCGGTTAAAGTTCTAAATGTATCTTCAGCAAAATCCTTATGCCCGGGAGTATCCAGAATGTTGATCTTAATATCACGATATTCAAAGGCAAGCACAGAAGTTGCTACAGAGATTCCTCTCTGGCGTTCAATCTCCATAAAGTCACTGGTAGCACCTTTTTTGATCTTATTGGATTTCACGGCACCGGCTTCCTGTATAGCTCCACCAAAGAGTAAAAGTTTTTCTGTAAGGGTGGTTTTACCCGCATCGGGGTGAGAAATAATCCCAAAGGTTCTTCTTTTATTGATCTCTTTTTGATAATGCTTCATACCTCTTGCTATTGGAGCGGCAAAAATACTATTATTTTAATGAATTTTCTAAACGCAGTTCGTGGCTTTAGAGAATATTTACGTAGAGGCATAAATGCAAAAAAGATGGGATAACATACTTTATCCCATCTCACTTTTTCATAACAACAATCTTCCCGATTATTATCTAAAACATATACGTAAGAATTACAATTTCAGTTTTATAGATCTTTTTCATAAGAATCACTAATTGGAATTCAAAGCATTTTAGACGATATTTGAGTAAATCATTCTATAGGTAATGATGGTTTTCACTCTACATAACCAGAAACTCCCTACAATTTTAATTGTGGTAATTCTGTTTTGTTGTCTCTCAGTCAATTGTCAGTATAAGCAAGAAATGATAGCAAAAGGCAGTTATGCGATCAATCTTGGGTTAACTCCGCAGTCTTCTTCAAATGCGTTGAAACCATATGGATTGATATATGAATTGCTTGCAGAATATCCGGTGGAAATTAAATGGGTGATTAACCCGGAGAAGAAAAAAGATGGGATAGACTTTGTTATTGATGAACATGAATTTAGATCTGGTTCTTTCGTCATCCCGGTGTCATATATATCCAGTGCAGTTAAAAATGAAATTGAAAGCTGGGAAAAAAGAGGAGTGGTTGGACTTTATTTGAGTAAGGATGAAAATTTACCGGTATTCACGAATCTTTCCGTTGCCCCTAAGTGGACCCTGGATAAACAAAACGGCAGTATTGCATTAGCTTATTTCAGGGTCGCGGGTATTCCTGGTAGTGCACATGGTGGTTATTCTTCCGGGAAGTGGAAGTTACCGGAGGAATTAGATGTTTGTGATGATATTTTTGTGATGCCTCATGCCCAGCCTAGTTTTTCAACCCATAAAAATTTATATTTCTGGAATAGGAATTTTAAAGGCGCAATTTGGGCAGGTTGTCATGCCGGCAGTGAATTGGAAAACCTTCACGGCAGTGTTTTGATTGATACTACAAAAAAGATCATTCAACTGAATTTTTTATCTGAAGGAACTGCGGGAGCCAGAACTTCAGGTCTTATCCCTTATTATGAACATAGATATGCTACTCCGCCGTACACGCATCAACTACCGGCAGATCCGGTTGCGCAGTATCTGGGCAGAAGTGATAAAGCAATGATCAACGGTTCAGAACGTATTTTATACCCTAAAAAAGCAAATCTCTGGCGAAAGGGTACTAGAAAAATCATTATTGATGATTCTACGCCAGATATACCTTCCTTAACAAACGGGCCGGGATGTGTTTTGATTTATGGGAATGGTTTTGACCACCCAGAGAATGGTTTGGTGATGTACCAGGTTTCACATGACTTTTCGGGAGATAATCCTGAAAATATAGCAGCTATAAGGGCGTTTTTTAACTGGAGTTTTTATGCCACAGAAATTAAACGAAGGGAAAATATAATTCAGTTTAAGAATGTAAGCGGTAAGAAGATTTTCGCGGCGAAAGTAGGAGATGACCTTGTAAAAACCCTGAATTTAGATCCTATTTTATTCGAACTTGATAAATCTGATATTCAAACAGAGGCTGCGAAACATTTGGATGAAATTGTGACCTATTTGAAAGACTATCCTGAACTTCTTATTGATATTAGATCGCATACAGATAGTAGGGCAGATGATGATTATAATCTGAAACTTTCGCAGGATAGGGTACAGGCTACTAAAAAATATCTGATTGATAAGGGGATTAGTGAAGATAGGGTCTCCGGAAGAGGATATGGAGAAAATGAACCGGTAAATCATTGCAGTAATGACAATTTATGTTCTGAAGCGGAACATAAAATGAACAGAAGATCAGAGTTTATTTTATCTATCAATTGTAATTTATATTCAGGAAACCTCAAACTTTAGGAATTGCTTAATCAGCTTCCTTATGAGAAAAAATTCCGATTTTGTACATTTGGGCCTCAATTAAAAAAATGGCAGAAGAAAAAGTAATTTTAGTTAATGAGAATGATGAACAAATAGGCCTTATGGAAAAAATTGAGGCTCATGAAAAGGCTTTATTACACCGGGCTTTTTCGGTTTTTGTTTTTAATGATAAAAATGAGCTGATGATTCAGCAAAGGGCACTTTCCAAATATCACTCTCCGGGATTATGGACCAATACCTGCTGCAGTCATCAAAGAGAAGGAGAATCTAATATCGAGGCGGGAAAGCGTCGCTTGCATGAAGAAATGGGCTTTTCTACAGATCTAGAGGATACGATTTCTTTTATTTATAAAGCTCCTTTTGATAATGGCTTGACGGAGCATGAATTTGATCATATTCTAGTAGGTAATTTTGAAGGTGAACCTGATTTAAATCTCGATGAGGTTGCTGCCTGGAAATGGGTTTCCTTAGAAAATCTCGAGGCAGACATGAAGAAAAATCCAAGTATTTACACCGAATGGTTTAAGATCATTTTTGACAAATATTACTCACACATTCAACGATGAGAATAACAGTACATAGAAAAGCTCACTTTAATGCTGCCCATCGTCTTTTCCGAAAGGATTGGGATGACGATAGGAATTTGGAAGTTTTCGGGAAGTGTAGTAATCCGCATTACCATGGCCATAATTATGAATTAATAGTTTCGGTTACTGGAGAACCAAATCCGGAAACCGGTTTCGTTATGGATCTTAAGATCTTAAAGGAATTGATCTATTATGAGGTGGAAGAAGCTTTTGATCATAAAAATCTGAATATTGAGGTTGCTGAATTTGAGGATCTCATTCCTACCGCAGAAAATATTGCTGCGGTTATATGGAATAAGTTGCGTGCAAAGATTCAGGAAGACCATGATCTTGAAGTTACCTTATATGAAACGCCAAGGAATTTTGTGAGCTATAAAGGAGACTAATTATGAAGATAGGCGGGAAAGTACCAGATATAGAGTTGAAGGATAAGGAGGGGAACAAATTTAGTTTCATGGATCTCATTGGAAAAAAGTCTTTTATCGTGTATTTCTATCCGAAGGATTTTACTCCCGGATGTACTAAAGAAGCCTGTAATTTTCGAGATAGTTATGAAGATTTTCAACAACTTGGCGCAGAGGTTATTGGAATTAGTGCTAATTCTTCTGAATCTCACTCCAGGTTTGCTAAAAAGCATAAGCTACCCTATGTTTTTCTATCAGACGAAAATAAAAAGGCCAGAAAAGCATTTGGCGTAAAGCCAAATCTACTTGGTCTGTTGCCTGGAAGGGAAACATTTGTCTTTGATAAAAATGGTATTTTACTTCACAAATTTAACAGTATGCAGGCAGGCAGGCATATGCCGGAGGCATTATCTGTTTTGAAAAGAAATCAGAATTAATTTTTCATAATTTCATTTTCGTTTCAAAAAATAGTTTAAATTCGCAGCCGAAATTTATTGATAATGGCGAGTAAAAGATTGCTTAAAAAAGATGTGAATTATGTAATGGGAGACATCATTGATGCTGCCTACATTCACCAAATGGCTAACCCTAAAGAAGACCCGGCGAAATCTGAGGCGATCGTAGATGAGGCTATTAAGGAGTATGATGAGTTGATTACAAAGATCAATCGTCGTGATGTTGAAAATAAACAAAAACATTTTAAGGAAATTCAGGCAGATTTAGAGAAAAAAGCAAAAGCTTTGATCGAAAAACTGAACGCTCTTTAATAAAAAATAAGTTGCCGATGTAGCTCAGCTGGCTAGAGCAGCTGATTTGTAATCAGCAGGTCGT
>CAXGBX010000118.1:0-6955 GCA_964008195.1 uncultured Flavobacteriaceae bacterium | reverse complement strand
AATCAAGATTTTCGCTAAGTGGACCTTTGGTTTTTTTTACCGGTTTTTGCCTGGTAGGTACCGGAGCTACTTCATTGGTATGAAGCGCATTTTCTATGGTCTGCAAAATAGACTCGGGCCTGAAAGGCTTAGAAACATAATCAAAGGCCCCCTCTTTCATTGCAATTACAGCCATGCTAATTTCAGCATAACTGGTCATGACGATCACCTGGGTAGAAGGATTTTCGTTTTTTACATTTTTCAGTATCTCTAATCCATCATTATCAGGTAGTCTCACATCTGTAAGCACCAGGTCAAATTTATTTGCTGATATTTTTTTAAAAGCTTCAGAAGCTGAATAAACGAGTGTTACCTTATATTCCCTTTTTTCCAAAAAGGTTTTTAACATGGTACCAAATGCTACGTCGTCTTCAACGACCAGGACTTTAGACATAAACTTGTTTTAATAAGATTCACAAAGATAATAATCTTTAAATCATATAGGTTTTAAAAGAAAGCATAAAAAAAGAGAGGTTGTTAGGGAACCTCTCTTTAATGACAATTTAGACTAATCTAAATTGCCCGAATTATTTTCCATTTTACAGACTTCGTAATATTCCTTTTTGAATACAAACAAAAAAGTGACTTCTTAGTGTTAGTTTTCTGGTTGTTCGTAATCAGGATTTCTCCTGACAAGAGCCACTTTTTTGTAAGTTTACCGGGAGATATTTACAATATCAATATTTTCATTTGTCTGCCGTTCCGGAGTTGGTCTCTCCTTCATCGAACTTTTTACTTTTTAGAATCGTCCATATCATCTTTTTCCAGCCACTTACCGTCCTGGTCGATATAAACTTTTTCTGTTTCACCATCTACATCAAGTTTCAACTTATAGACTTTCATTTCATCTTTAGTTTTAACCCATGCTTCTGAAGCTACTGCACCATTATAATCGGTCATTACAGCATCTTTAACTGCCTGTGGCAATTCCATCACATCTATAGAAACAAATTCTTCCTTCGCTACTTCCATTTCCATTTCCTCAATTTCCTCTACTTCTTCAACCTGAGCCTGAATATTATTAGTAGCAAAAAACATAGCTCCAACGGTCATCATACTTAATACAAACTTTTTCATAATTGTGGTTTTATTGATCTAATTGGTTTATTCGATCATTTGTTATGTCTAAATATGATAGAATAATTGTGCCAGTTTGACAAGATCCCACTAAAGCGCAATGGATCAACGAATTATTGCTTTTATGAATATAATTTTCACAGAATTTTATGTAGAAAATTGATCATGATGAATTAAAAATTGTAGAATATTCACCTCACTAAACGAAGATTGAAATTTTTCCAAAATAGAAAAGGCTCCGAGTGGAGCCTTTTCAATCCGAAAATCTAAATTATAAAACAGAATAAATTAGTTAGTTAATAATTTATTCCATTCCCAATACTAACCTACTTTATACATTGTAAAAACCATACCACTCACGAAAACACACTTAACAACATCCAATATCCCTGACTAACAGTATGTTAAAATTTTTTAGCTAGAAAAATAAAAGTTTAATTCCACAAAAAATATGTGGATTTAATCCCATTTTTGGGGAAAAAATCCACAGTTTTTACTTCAATGGATCTTTTCTATTGGCTTTAATTTCCGATTTTTTCTTTTTTGATCTAAGCCTCTTCAGTTTTGAAGCTTTTGAAGGTTTTGTTTTCTTTCGAGGTTTAGGCTTCTTGAGAGCTTCCTTTATTTGAAAAATAAAATTTTCAGTAACAATTTCTTTGTTCGTGTGTTGACTCCTGGAATCCTCACTACTCATCTTAAGAATACCTTCCTTGTTGATCCTTCCAGAGAGTTTTCTCTGGATACGTTTCTTTTGCTGGTCTGATAGTCCTTTAGAATTAGACACATTGAAACTGAGTTCCACCTTCGTAGCGGTTTTATTCGCATGCTGGCCACCCGGACCAGAGCTTCTAACCGCTTTATAGTCCAGTTCTGTCAGAAGTACTTCTTCCTTCATATTATTTTGGCTGATGGGATTCTTTGAGAAGATCGGCCACTGTTTTAACGGGATTGAAGGTTTCTACCGGTACTTCCACAAAAATTGTGTTCCATTTTGCCATTCCGCCGTTCCATAATCCGGGACGTTCTAACGCCTTTAAAGGTTTTCCATCTTTTGTTTTATCTACAATAAAACTCATTTCCTCATCTACGTATTCATTGAGATCAAAAGATTCCCCTTTGTGATCTTTAAGGCTGCAAACTATATCTACAGGGTTGAAATGGGTTGCTTCTCTAGCTGTTTGTGCCTGTTCCGGATTATCATTGTCTATCTGAGCACTTTCAATGATTTGTAATGAAGTTTCCCCGTTATGATCCTTAACAAGAAATGGCCCTCCTCCGGGTTCTCCCTCATTCTTAACCATTCCGCATACTCTTAGCGGACGATGCAGTTTATGCTTTAGATTTTCAATAAATAGATCCTGATCTGACGAGCTTTTAATGAATAATTCATTTTTCAAAAAATTCTGAATTTCATCTAATTTTTCTGAAGGAACATTCCCTTTTTCGAGTGTTTCCAGATAATTGAAGATTTTTTGCTGAACTTTAAAAAGCTTTCCTCCAAGCATTTTTTTATAGTTCACTACATTCTGAACCTTATCTTCGGTAACCACATTATCAATATTCTTTACAAAAACGATTTCTTCATCAAGCTGATTCATATTTTCTATGAGAGCGCCATGCCCGCCAGGTCTGAAAAAGAGGTCTCCTTCCTCAGTTCTAAAAGGCTCATCGCTATCATTTACAGCAATAGTATCTGTCTTTGTATCCTGATAAGAATACTCAATCTCAAATTTAACCCCCGTCTTATTTTCTATTCGCTCCTGAATTTCTTTCCATTCTCCCTGGAATTTTTCCTTATCTCCTTTGGCCACCGTAAAGTGGATTTTAGCGACCCCATTCACCTCAGCATATTTTGCAGCTTCCAGCAAATGTTCTTCAAAGGCGGTAGCTATATGTTTGTCATATATATGAAAAGGCACCAGTCCTTTAGGTAGATTACTTAAATATAGACCCTGGGATTCCAGAATAGTCTTTACTAATAGCTTGTGTTGCATATCATGCGACCGCTCTTCATAATCTGAATGATTTTTTTTAGCTTTTTTCAGAGCATGATCATAGAAAGGTAATTTCTCTAAATGATTAAAGAATTTGCGCAAATCCTTATCTCCAGAAGAATCCAGGTATTCCCGCAAACCATGTTTTTCAGGATCGAACTCGTCAGCGAAATTATGCAGGGATTTGAACATTCTTGAAGCTGCCCCGGAAGCCGGAACAAATTTTAAAATGCTATGCTTATCTTTTTGAGCATCGTAGAATTCAATCAAATCTTTCTTTTCAGCTGAATCTATTTTACTGATACCGTTCCCCACGGTTGCAGCTTCGGTAATATTCACTTTAATATTACCACGCTTAAAAATCTCTATCTGCTCTTCTACTTCGTTGGTTGAAAGCCCTTTTTCTTCAATGTGAAGAATATCTTTTTCACTAAAATTCACTTTTCTTATTTTTTATTAGTTGGTCAATTTCCTTTACCGCGATTTTTAAACGCTCTTCCCTGTTACCTTTTAAAAGAATATAAGGCTTCCTATAATGTTCCAGATTATTTTGAAATCTTTGAAACATCCCTTCACGATCATAAGGTTTATCCCGTAAATCATCTGGAGTCCAGGGAACATCAATATACGTTAAAAAGTAAAGATCGTACGCGTTGTTTAACGCATGTTTAAGAAGTAAAGGATCACAATAACCATCGTAATAAGCTTCAGAATAGACTTTTAGCTCTAATAGATTGGTGTCACAAATAAGTAGATTTTTGGCAGTTTGAGATAGCCTGTTTTCAGCTTCCATCTGACCTTCAGCAATAGGAATGATGTCTTTAGGGGCACAAATACGTTTTTCTGAATCCCATACTTCCTGAAGGTATTCCCGCATATATTCCTTTACCATTGGTTCATTATAATGCCTGGCAAGATCTTCGGAAAGAATGGTCTTTCCCGTAGATTCAGGTCCAAAAAGGACGATTTTTATGCAGGACGCAGGTCGTTGCGCAAGTTTTTCTTCCATGCTTTATAACCGTAAATAGCAATAATGGTGAACACCAGATATTGCAGACTGGTAAAGGTAAGCCCTTTATAAAAATAGAGTGGTACTGAAATGATATCACCGATGATCCAGTATATCCAGTTCTCAATTTTTTTTCTTGCCATTAGCCACATTCCTACAAAAAAAATAGCCGTGGTAACAGTATCCACATAAGCCGTCCAATTATTCCATTTATCGAAATATTCATAAACCGCAAATACAAATAACAAGGTGCCAATGAAAATAAAAACCGACTGAAATTGTTCTTTTTTAGTTGTGCTGGTAATTGGTGTATAATGCTCTGGATCTACTTTTCGGGTCCAGATATACCAGCCATAAATACTCATGGAAAAGTAGTAGGCATTAATCATCATATCACCAAGCAATTGCCACTGCCAGAGTAAATAAACGAAGATCATCGTACTTACAATACCGGTTGGATATACAAGGATATTATTCTGTTTGGAGTACCATACCGATAAAAAGCCAAAGATCACGGCAATGATCTCGAGGATTATGAACAGCGTTGGATAATCTGAATACTGACTAAAAAAATAATCAAAAATCGGCTGCATACTCGCTACGGTCAGATTTTACGATCTTCACGTACATAAGTCCGCGGTCTATTGCTTCAAATGCATTCTTGATCTCTTTATTTAATAACCCCATTACCTCATCATAATCTCCATAAACCTGCGTACTAAGCGGATTTTCCTTTACCGTAAGCCCCGAATCCCTCATTTTCTTAATAAAATCGATAATTGCCGGTTCATAATTATCCTGAATTGGCGTAAGCGTAAGTTCTACTGATATATTCATTGAATTCTATTTTACACCCAAAGTTAGCCAAACTTAATTGAAAAGGCTGTTGATAATGGAGAATTGAGAATTGTTTTGATTTTCGAAAATACTGAAGTATCTCGAAGTCTCTAAGCTGTCATTGCAAAGAAGTAAAGCGACTGAGAAATCTCTTCGACTTCGCTCAGGATGACATTGTTTTAAGAAGGTCATGCTGAACTTGTTTCAGCATCACATTTTGCAGATCCTGAGACAAGTTTAGGGTGACGATAAAAAATTAATATATTTACTATTGTTGCACTGATCCGGTCTAAGTGCTTTTTAGTCCTGAAAAGAACCATTTTCAAAAGCAGTTCCAATCACCACCAGGTCTGCTCCCGCATCATAGGCTAACTGAAGTTGCTGTTTGCTGCAGATGCCACCTCCAACGATTACTGGAATGTTTATCGCTTCTTTTATCGCTTGAATTATTTCCGAAGAAACAGGAAATTTCGCACCGCTACCCGCTTCCAGGTAGATAAGCTTTTTTCCTGAATATTGCCCGGCAAGTGCCGTATTTACAATTTGTTGGATATTATTTTGAGGTAAAGGAATAGTATTGCTCACTTTTTGAACAGAAGTTTCTCTTCCGCCATCGATAAGAATATAACCTGTAGGAATAATTTCCAGATTCGTATTCTTAATTTTTTCTACGGAACGCACCTGTTGCTCGATCAAAAACTCGGGATTACGTCCGGAAATAAGACTTAAAAAAAGTAAAGCATCTGCGTGGGTAGAAATCTGACTGTGATCCCCGGGAAAAAGTATCGTTGGCAATCCACATACATTTTTTATAGCTTTTACCACAGCGCATGTCCTACCTGTTTCAACAGTACTTCCGCCAACAAAAATATGAGTTACATTTTCCGGTATGTCTTGAATGAATTCTGAAACTCCCGCTTCATTAAATTTATCGGGATCTATCAAAATCGCCAGCATTTTTCGATTCTCATAAGCTGCCTGCTGAATTTCCTCCAGATAACTTTGAATTTCAATCATCAGGCTTTCGACTTTGCATTGGAAGGTTGGGCGTAAACACAAGTGAAATTCTCAAACTCCAGAAAATTCACATCAAACCAGGCATCGATTCCATTATAGCGCACATGAGTAGTGGTTTTAAAATCATCGAAGTCAAAATCGGTCACATTTATATGTTGCAAAAAACCAACTCCGGGTTGAGCAATCAATTTATAAACCGATTCTTTGGCGCCCCACACGATAGTCAGTTTTCGAATTAAGGCTTCTTCATTCGCCAGGGTATGATATTCATCCAGCGGAGTAAATTTATTGGCAATTTTCAGGATCTTGTTTCGCTGCTTTTCTATGTCGATACCTACATCTTTGCTGCTAATGATAATCGCCGTAAAATTGAAAGAGTGTGTGATAGAAATATACTTATCATCATTTAAATGTGGTTTGCCCAAATCGTCATAAAAAAGATCTGCATCCACATACCCTGCTTCAGCCATCAAATGCCTGATGCTCATAAAGCCACGCCGATGAATTTCAGACTTCATTCCGTCAACCCGCTTTTGGCAATGTTCAGTTAATTGAATTCCATCAGAGAGCCATTCAAAAGATTCTTCCACCTTCCAAATGAAGACTTTAGTATGTTCATCAACTGTTATAGTTTTATAAAGAGGCATAAAATTTCTAAGCTTTTCCTTATTTTTGCAAGCACAAAAATTGCTAATATTCAAATATAATAATATGTCAACTAAAACAGTACCGTATACCGCCTATAAAGTCAAAGATATTGAGCTAGCCGAATACGGCCGCCTTGAAATTGAACTTGCTGAAGCTGAAATGCCGGGACTTATGGCATTACGTAAAGAGTTTGGGGAATCCAAGCCTTTAAAAGGTGCCAGAATTGCGGGTTGTTTACATATGACGATCCAGACTGCAGTTCTTATCGAAACTTTGGTAGAACTAGGAGCAGATGTAACATGGAGTTCATGTAATATATTTTCTACTCAGGATC
>CAXGBX010000117.1:0-6974 GCA_964008195.1 uncultured Flavobacteriaceae bacterium | reverse complement strand
TACCACAGCATTTTTCTCTTCCAGAGCTTTTTTCATGGTACCCACATTTTCAGCATCAAACCCATCGCTTACTAAAAAAGCAATTTTTCTAGTTGCGATACTTTCAGCTTTAAGGTGCGTCTGACTTAATGCTTCAGACTTTTCAATATAATCCTTTCTGTCCTTAGGTTCATTCTTTTTTCCATCGTCATCTGCGCCAATAGCCTGGTTCACCGGTTTTTCAATTTTTGAAGGAACTTCTAAACCTAAGTTATCAGCTACTTTTTTGGCCAGATTTTCATCAATTTTATTGATAAGCCATAACATACGCTCTTTGATATGCTCCTGGGTACATTTGCCGAGTTCGAAAGAATATGCTTCAGCAACATGATTTTTTTCCCAGTCTTTTAAGCTTCTATAGAAAATCCCAGGTTGTGAAAAATGGTCCCTAAAACTCTCGCTTCTTGCCCTAATCTTATTAGCATCAATTCTTTCTTCATAGCTGGTAAATCCGCCTTCAGACATTTTGGCCAGATGAGGACATCCCCCGCTCATAGAATTTGGAAAATATGCCGTATTCCCTTTATTTACGGTCATTCTCATATGCCCATCACGCTGATTATTATGTGTTGGATTTACCGGACGGTTAATCGGTATTTCATGGAAATTTGGACTACCTAATCTTGATAGCTGGGTATCTGTATATGAGAAAAGTCTTCCCTGAAGCAAAGGATCATTACTGAAATCTATTCCCGGCACGATATGGCCCGGATGAAAAGCGACCTGTTCAGTTTCTGCAAAGAAATTATCAGGATTGCGGTTCAGAGTCATTTTACCTATGCGCTGTACCGGCACCATTTCTTCAGGAATCAGCTTCGTAGGATCCAGAAGATCAAAGTCAAATTTATGCTCATCTTCTTCTGGCACTACCTGAATTCCTAATTCCCACTCCGGAAACTGTCCTGAGTCTATCGCATCCCACAAATCCCGACGGTGAAAATCACTATCGGCTCCGTGAAGTTTTACCGCCTCATCCCAGGTGACGGATTTTACCCCAAGAAGTGGTTTCCAGTGAAATTTGACAAAATGGGATTTCCCTTCTTCGTTGATCAATCTGAAAGTATGAATTCCGAAACCTTCCATCATTCTAAGGCTTCTCGGGATCGCACGGTCACTCATCACCCAAATGTGGTTATGCAATGTTTCAGGAGTTCGAGAAACAAAATCATAAAATGTATCGTGTGCAGAAGCAGCCTGAGGAATCTCACGGTGTGGTTCAGGTTTTACGGCATGGATAAGATCTGGAAACTTCATCGCGTCCTGAATAAAGAAAATAGGCATATTGTTACCTACCAAATCAAAAATTCCCTCTTCCGTATAAAATTTAACGGCAAATCCACGTACATCACGCGCCATATCTGCAGAACCTTTAGAGCCTGCAACCGTTGAAAATCGAGTGAATACCGGGGTTTTTCTTTTAGTATCTGTAAAAATACCAGCTTTAGAATATTTCTCCTGACTTTCATATAGTTCAAAATATCCATGAGCAGCGCTTCCTCTTGCGTGAACAATTCTTTCCGGGATTCGTTCATGGTCAAAATGGGTAATCTTTTCCCTCAAGATAAAATCTTCCAGAAGTGTAGCCCCGCGTTCCCCTGCTTTTAAAGAATTATTGGTATCATTTACTTTTACTCCCTGATTGGTGGTCATAGTTTTCCCCTCGGGATCTGATATGTTTTTTTGCATATCTTTTTTCTTGGCGTTGCCTTTATCTTCCTTCATTTTGTGAATTTTATAGTCCCTTAAAGTTATAATTCTGATTTTATTCCTCACCTGAAGTACTAGTTAAAGATTCATCAAACTTTTCTTAATAATAGATCACAGCCTTAAATAGGATATTTTCCATTCGTTTGGATAATTTCCAAATAAGAAGTAATTTTCCCGCATGAAAGATGTCAAGTTTGCCATTACTGATATTGAAACCACCGGCAACGGGATTAAAGGGAATAGGATCACGGAGATCTGTGTGATTGTGGTTCAAAATGGAAAAGTAATTGATGAATATTCATCTTTAGTAAATCCCAGTCAGGCAATTCCATTGTATATAGAGAGTCTCACCGGTATTAATGATGAAATGCTAATAAATGCTCCTCAATTTTCAGAAATAGCAGATGAAGTTGAAAAGATCACCAAAGACTGCATCTTTGTAGCACACAATGTAAATTTTGATTATAATATTGTTCGAGCAGAATTTGCGAGCCTGGACAGAGATTTTAAACGGAAAAGACTCTGTACGGTAAGACTTACCAAAAAATTAATTCCCGGTCTTTTTTCTTATAGCCTGGGTAATATCTGTACCTCTATTAATATCTCGCATATAGATCGCCATAGGGCGAAAGGAGATTGTGATGCCACCGTTACACTCTTCCAGCGTTGTCTTTCCCTCGATCCGGAATTTGAAGTCATAAATCAGTTATTAAATCAAAAGACCGCGGCTTCATATTTACCGCCTAACTTTAAAAGTTCAGATTTTGAAAAACTTCCTACTACTACCGGAGTCTACTTTTTTAAAGACAAAGATGGCAGACCGCTTTATATCGGAAAAGCCAAAAATATAAAGAGTCGAATAAAATCTCATTTTCAGGAAAAATCGAACCGGAAATACAAATTGATGCAGGAAACCTACAGCATCGATTATGAACTTACGGGAAATGAATTACTGGCCTTGCTGAGGGAATCTGAGTTGATCCTGAAATATTTTCCAAAATATAATAAAGCACAGAAAAAGCTAAGCAAACCTTATACGCTTACCTCCTATCATAATCAAAAAGGAATAGAGCAATTCGCTTTGCACAAAAATAAGATCGCCCCGGTAAGTTGGATGAAATTCTATACTCGAGAGGAAGCTATAAAGTTCATGGAATTTCTTTGCGAGGAGTTTCAGCTTTGTCCGAAATATTGCGGATTACAGGCCGGAGTGAAGATCTGCGACCATTATAAGATTAAAGGTTGCAGCGGCATGTGTAAAAATGAAATTAGTAAGGAAGAATACAATCCTCGCGTTGCAAAAGCGATTGAATATATTGAGAGATATGATGAGTCCTGCCTGCTGCTCGAGAAAGGTCGTACAAATGGAGAAAAATCTTTTATCTATCTTGATAAAGGTAAGTATGCCGGTTATGGATACATAGGCCCTTCTGATGATTTCAATCATCCTGAAGAATTTAAAAATTTCCTAACACCGGCAAAAAATTCCAGCTATGCTGATAGAATCGTAAGCCGATATTCGAATACTAAAAAGAATATTTCAAAGATCCCGTTGAACCTGGATGAGGAAGAAGTGGAAGAGAATGAATTATGGTTTGGCTAAAATTAATTCTACACTAGTTTTATTCTAACCTTCTTCTTTTTTAACCTGGAATTGTCAAGAATTTGTATTACACTTTTTGCTTTTGAAGCAACTACGGAAACAAAACTACAATCCTGCTTTAATTCAATCGTTCCCAGTTCATCCTTGTTAAGATTTCCCTGTTTGAGAAATAATCCGGCAATATCTCCTTTAGAAATTTTATCCTTTCTACCTCCTGAAATAAACAAGGTTTTCCATTCGGTTTCCTTTTTTATAGAGTTGGATTCGAGTTTCGCCATGGCAGATTCCTCAATAAATTCAGGCAATTGTTCTTTTTCCCATTTTAAAACATAAGCGGTTCCTTTTTCTTCCATCCTGGCCGTTCTACCATTTCTATGGGTAAATTCAGTTTCTTTTAATGGAAGCTGGTAATGAATGATAAAATTCAATGCTGGAATATCAATTCCTCTCGCTGCCAGATCGGTTGCTATAAGTATTCTATGAGTTCCATTTCTGAATTTAATCAAGGTTCGTTCTCGTTCCTGCTGCTCCATTCCTCCATGAAAAGTGCCGTGAGGAATATTTTTTTCAGCAAGAAAATCACTAACAAACTGAATACTATCCTTAAAATTACAAAAAATGATTCCGGGTTTATTTCCAATATGAGCCAATAGGTCTAAAAGGCTATTTAGTTTGTCCTTATTTGCAGCATTTACCGTTTTCACCTTTAATAAAGCTACTTCCTCTGAAAGATAATTGACTTTTTCAGGTTCTCTCATTCCTACAAAGCCAGGAATTTTAACATTTTGGGTCGCTGAGGTTAAAATACGCTTTTCAATTCCGGGAAGAAGCTCAAAGATTTCAGACATTTCATCTTTGAATCCTATTTCCAGTGATTTATCAAATTCATCCAGGACAATGGTTTTAATATTTTCCGAAGAAAAAGTATCTCTTCGCAAATGATCTGCCAGTCTTCCCGGAGTTCCAATTATAATTGCCGGCGGATGCTTTAATTCAATTTTATCCTTGGCCGAAGATCTACCGCCGTAAACCGCATTTGCTTTAAAACCCGTTCCCATTTCCCTAATAACCTGCTCGATCTGTATGGCTAACTCCCTGGAAGGTACCAGGATCATCGCCTGGACATTTGAAACCTCAGCATCCAGATCATTTAATAATGGCAATAAAAAGGCCAGTGTTTTCCCGGTTCCGGTTGGGGATAATAGAATGGTATTTTTAGAAGATCTTATCGCTTTTCCCGCTGCTTTTTGCATTGGGTTTAGCTTCAAATTTTTCAGTTTTTTCAGAATTTCTTCTTCAGATTTTATATGATTTGCCATGCATCAAAAGTACTGCTAAAATGTAAAGTTTATTCAGTTTGAAAACTTATACCTTTGAGACTATTTTAAATCCTGAAAATGCACCCAGATAATATCCATCAAGACTCTTACGACTTTGGAGCTTTAGCCGAATCTAATCCAAAACTATCTGAGTTTGTATTTCAGAATAAATATGGAACCCAGACTATCAATTTTGCAGATCCGGAAGCGGTTCTTCAGTTGAATAAAAGCCTGCTGAAATTTCATTACCAGGTTAAAAACTGGAATATTCCGAAGAATTATTTGTGCCCGCCAATTCCCGGAAGAGCAGACTATATTCATCATATCAAGGATTTGCTTTCCGAAGAAAATATAAATGGTAAAATTAAAGGCATTGATATTGGTGTGGGCGCCAATGCTATTTATCCTATTCTGGCCAGTCGCATTTACGATTGGGAAATGTTGGGAACCGATATTGAAGATAAATCGGTAGCAATAGCCAAAAAAAATGTCGAAGCTAATCCTAATCTATCTAAAAATATTGAAATTCGCCATCAGCAGGATCGTGGAAGTATCTTTAAAGGAATGATCAAAAAAGGCGAATATTATCATTTTAGCCTGTGTAATCCTCCTTTTCATACTTCGGAAGAAGAAGCAAATAAAGCTACTTCCCGAAAATTGAAGAATCTTGGAATTAGGCAGGATGCAGCTTTAAATTTTGGCGGACAGGCGAACGAATTATGGTGCAATGGTGGGGAAGCTTTATTTATAAAACGGATGATAAAAGAAAGTGTGCTATTTAAAACCCAGGTAGGATATTTTACGAGCCTGGTTTCAAAAAAGGAAAACTTGCCAAAGATTTATAAGCAGCTAACCAAATTAGAAGCCAGTTTTAAAACCATTGAAATGGGTCAGGGAAATAAAAAAAGCAGGATTATAGCCTGGAAATTTAATTAAAAGCACCTCCATTTCTCTTGAAAACATACAAAATCGAAATTTCTATATCTTAGCGGACCTCTAGTGCAGTAAAAACAAAATATCCTGCCAGCGAAGGTTTAGTCGCATTACTGGAGCCATTTATAGATACAGTGGTTGTCTGCACCATGACGGCCCTGGTTCTTATCATCACTAATGTTATAACCCCAAATATGGTTCTAAACGATGAGGAAGGCGTACTTTTAACTGCCCAGGCACTTGAAAGTGGAATTTCCTGGTTTCCCTATTTATTATCTTTTGCAGTAATCCTTTTCGCCTTTTCCAGTATGATCTCCTGGTCTTATTATGGCTATCAAGCCTGGAGCTACCTCTTCGGAAGAAGCAGGAAAACTGAATATATATATATAAGACATTATTTTGTGTCTTTACAGTAATTGGAGCCGCTGCAACACTTGGTGCGGTTACAGATTTTAGTGATGCCATGATATTTTCCATGCTCGTTCCAAATATGATAGGCCTGTTTATTTTAAGTCCAAAAGTGGCTGAAGAGCTAAAGCGTTATCGAAAACTCATAAAATAATATAAGTGAATGAAATTAATATTTTATCGGCAAACGCCATTAAATTAATCAATTCTCAAGTATATTTAGTTTGGTTCAATTTTTAACAAGAAGAGACATGTTGAAGAGTCTATCTCCTTCCATGTTTGACATCTTCATTATTGAAAACCAATTTTTTAAAGTATCTTGGTGTAAATCTTATGATCCCATTCTGAATATGGGGTACTAAATTATTCTAAATGAATATAATTGATATTAGCAGATTCAAACCTAAGATTTCTTTTTATACATTAACCAACTTTTATTTAGGTCTTATTAATTCTACTAATTCAAAAAGGTTTTGTCAGTAATAATAAATTGGGATGAATAAATCTGATATTTTCGATAGTGTTTACAAACGTCTTGAAAATGATCTCCCGCAGTATCTTACCTATCATGATGCTGAACATACTAAAACCGTCATTAAAAAATCAGTCTTTTTAGCAGAAAAAGAAAATTTGAGTGAATCTGAAATTGATCTAATCAAAATAGCGGCTTTATATCACGATGCCGGATTTATTGTGGGTAGGGAAAATCATGAAGATAAAAGTTGTGAACTGGCTAAAAAGCAACTACCAGAATTTAATTATTCAGGAGAACAGATTAAGCTTATATGTGGGATGATCAATGCTACCAGAATTCCGCAAATAACAAATAATATCTATGAAGATATCATTGCAGATGCAGACCTCTTTTACCTGGGCACTGAAGACTATGATTACTATTCAGATAAATTATATAAAGAATTGAAACATTCCCAACCTGAATTAACCGAAAAGGAATGGATTAAAAT
>CAXGBX010000116.1:0-6999 GCA_964008195.1 uncultured Flavobacteriaceae bacterium | reverse complement strand
TCATGTTTCCAAGCAAACCAAGCCCGGCTTTTCTAAGTTCCAGCGCCAAATTGATCTGCTCTCCGTAAAGCACCGGAAATGCATAACCAAGTCTGGAGTCTTTCAATGTGTCCAACAAGCTATTCACCTGTTCCTGTAAATCTATTTCAGAATCAGATCTTAATTCAAGCATCAGAATTCCCTGGGGATCACCTTCAATAAAAAATCTATTTTCCCTATACTTCAGACTCTCCTTGGTGCAATCAAGGATTACCTTATCCATCATTTCGCAGGTAAAAAGTGAATGTTGCATCGCCGGAACCACCGCTTGCATACAGGCATCAACATTAGCATAATGTGCTGCTACCATTGCCGAATGCCCTGGAGGCAAATCGTCTAGCTCCAAAGTTATTTCGGTAATAAAAGCAAGCGTACCCTCGCTACCTGCCATAAGTTTACAGAAGTTGAATTTTCCTTTTTCAGGATCAAATACTTCACTACTAAGCAATTCGTCAATAGCATAACCTGTATTCCTCCGATGTAATTCAGCAGGAGGATAATTTTTCTTAATTTCTTCCTGATTAGATTTATCATTTAAGACTTTATCGATAAACCGGTAAATTTCCCCTTCAAGATTATCCAGTCTTAATTTTTGCTGAAATTCTGAAAGTGTTAGATCGCTAAATTCTGCTTTTGTCCCATCGCTCAATAATACCTTCAGTGAAATCACCTTGTCCCGGGTAGTGCCATATTTTATGGAAGTAGTTCCACTGGAATTGTTACCCACCATTCCTCCAATCATACATCGGTTAGAAGTAGAAGTATTAGGACCAAAAAACAATCCGTGTTTTTCAAGCTTCCTATTCAGGTCATCTCTAATCACCCCAGGCTGTACTTTTACCAGCTTGTTTTTAGCATCAATATGAATAACATCTGTAAAATACTTTGAAACATCTACCACAATCCCGTTTCCCGTACATTGTCCTGCAAGTGAAGTGCCCGCTGTCCTGGGAATTAAAGAAGTTTTGTGCTCCCAGGCAAAAGTTATCAGTTTTAATAGGTCATCTTCATTCTTCGGAATGCAGACTGCCAATGGAATTTCCCGGTAAACAGAAGCATCTGTAGCATAAATATTCTTCCACAACTCACCATAATGCAAATTTCCAGATAGCTGCTGAGATAAATCCTGTAGGGGCTTCTTCAAATCCATATTCAAATTTAGAAGTTTTTGGTTATCCAGCTTAACAGTTTTTTAATTAATATTAACAATACATTTGCTTGCCTATACGTTGTTGTAATAGTATTCAATATAAATTTGCTTGTATTAAACTAAACAATCAAACATGAAAAAATTAGTTCTTTTAGCAGCATTCACTATAGGGGCTGCTTTCTTTAGCAATATGAATGCTCAGCAAATTTCAGACAATGCTTTAGGTCTTCGAATTGGTGGCGGTAATGATTTTGGAGCAGAAGTAACTTATCAAAAAGCTATAGGAGGCAATAATAATCGTTTAGAGTTTGATTTGGGCTGGGGTTCTGGATCACATAAATCCAAAGATTATGATATCTTCAAGCTGACAGGCCTTTACCAATGGGTTTGGAATATTGAAGGTGGTTTTAATTGGTATGTAGGAGCCGGTGGAGGAATAGGAAATTATGACGATAATGATTTTGATGATGCTGATGATGATGGAATTTATCCATTTTTGGCCGGAGATATTGGAATTGAGTACAATTTTGATTTCCCATTACTACTTTCTTTAGATTTTAGACCTGAAATCGAATTTTCAAACTATTTAGATAAGGATCTAAATAGTGGAATAGCTCTAGGAATCAAATATCAATTTTAGATTATTTTAAAATAGGTTTAAAAAAAGGTGGAGAATTAATAATCTCCACCTTTTTTTATGACTTAACCAAAGCTTTCCGGTAAAGTTCTTCATACATGGGAACTATCTCATTAATGTCAAATCTCTCCGCTGCCTCTCTAGCCTGCTCCTTAAACTTCATTAGTTTCGAATTCTCACCTAAAATTGAAAGTGCGCTCTTAGACATAGCTTCCACATCACCGACATCATGAAGAAAACCTGAAAAATTATCAGCATTAACTTCAGGCAAACCACCTGTATTAGAAGAAATTACAGGAACTGATTGAACCATTGCTTCAAGTGCGGCCAATCCAAAACTTTCGGTTTCAGAAGGCAATAAAAATAGATCTGAAAAACATAATATTTTATCAATTTCATTGCTTTGTCCCAGAAAAAGAACCCTGTCTGAAATATTCAATTCCCGAACTAATCGTTCCGCGGTTTCACGTTCAGGGCCTTCACCAACCATCATTAACCTCGCCTTTATTTTTTTCTGAATTTCAAAGAATATCTTCACCACATCATTCACCCTTTTCACTTTTCTGAAATTACTCACATGGGTAATAATCTTTTCATCATCATTGGCCATTAACTCACGCTGACAACCGGTAAAAGTTTTTTGTTTAAATTTTGAAACATCGATAAAGTTCGGGATCACTTCTATTTCTTTCCTGATCTCAAAAAACTTCAAAGTATCTTCTTTTAAACTTTTGGACACAGAAGTAACAACATCACTATTATTTATACTAAAGGTAACTGCAGGTTTGTAAAACGGATGGTTTCCAACCAGGGTAATATCTGTACCGTGAAGCGTAGTAACCATTGGAATACTAACTCCTTCTTCTTCCAGCATCTTTTTCGCCATATATCCTGCATAAGCATGCGGAATGGCATAATGCACATGTAGAAGCTCAATTCCGTAATTCTTGACCACATTCACCAATTTGCTACTTAAAGCAAGTTCATAGGGCTGATAATGAAAAAGCGGATATTCAGGAACGTTTACTTCATGAAATCTTATATGGCTGGATATAGTTTCCAGCCGAACCGGTTGCTTGTAGGTTACAAAATGAACCTCATGCCCCCTTCTTGATAGGGCCAGGCCCAATTCGGTAGCTACTACTCCACTACCTCCGAAGGTAGGATAACAAACAATGGCAATTTTCATCAATTAAAAATCTATAGATTCGTATATCACTTTTTGAATTTCAGACCTTATATCCTCTCGAATAAGCTTTCGGTTATTAGAATCTGGAAAAGTCCTGTTAGACAAAAATACGTAAACAATTTCTTCCTCAGGATCTGCCCAGGCAAAGGTGCCGGTAAATCCGCTATGCCCAAAACTTGTCATAGAGACACAATTGCAGGTAGGACCGGAAGCTCCAAGCTGGGGTTTGTCGAAACCTACCCCACGCCTTACATCATCCTCACAGTAATAGCAGGTGTTGTATTTATTTATAGTTTCTTTGTCAAGGAATTTTTCTCCCCCGTAAGATCCACCATTCAAATAAGCCTGCATGATCTTGGCTACATCATTTGCGTTGCTAAATAAACCTGCATGACCACCAATACCTCCCTGCATGGCAGCTCCCTGGTCATGGACATATCCTCTTACTACCTGCCTTCTCCATAGCTGATCATTTTCTGTAGGTGCAATTTGCGAGCTGTCAAATCTTGTTAAAGGAAGATATCCCGTGTAATTCGCTCCCAGTCTTTTATATAGATGTTCCTGGGTTATATTTTGTAATGACGTTTCATAGTAGGCTTCTAAATAGTATTTTAAAAGATAATATGGCAAATCACTGTACTTATACCTTAAGTTGCGTTCCAGATTACTTTCTTTGATGGTATTTATTATCGTATCACCAATGTCTTTTCGTATGTACATCTTCTCTGCAACCTGAGTATTATAGATTTCTGAAGGGATTTCACTATAATATGAAGCAGATAATTTTTTAGTCTTTGGATCTAATGTTGAAATATAAAATGGTATCCAGGCTGGTAACCGGGCATAATGCATCAACATATCCTGTAGCCGGATATTTTTCTTATCAGAATCAAGATAGGAAGGAAAAAGCTCACCTAATTTGGTATCAAAACCGAGCACATCCATTTCATCTAATTCCATGACCAAAGGCAATGTCGCAAGGATCTTAGTGAGCGAAGCGAGGTCGTAAACTGTTGTATCGGTTACCGGTTGATCTTTCTCATAGGTTTGATATCCAAAATTCTTTTTATATACCACTTTTCCCTTTCTGGCGATAAGAATTTGTGCGCCAGGGGTCATTTTCTCTTCTATGGCATATTTTATAATACTATCAATTTTCTTCAGTTTTGCTGAATTCATTCCTACACTTTCCGGGGTACCGTAAGCAAGTCTTTTTAGATTTTTAGTATTGAAACCTGTACCAACAGGAAATTCATTTTTGACACTTACCGGAAGTTTTCCTTTAGCATCTACAGCACCAAATAAAACCTGGGCGGCTTTCCTTTGCGCCAGTGGATGATTTTGGTAGCCCACGATAATTCCTTCTATATTTGTGAAACTCTTTATATCATTAAGTGCATACGGCCTTGTAAATACAGAAAGCACGGTTTTATTCTTTCTGGCAATTTCATGCAACCAGACTAATTCTTTATCTGAAAATTTATAGGATGCCCACGGGCTGGAATTGGACTTATGAAAGCCTATAACTACATAACTGTAATTTTCCAGTTTTTCCAGCAATTCTGATAGATTAGCTGATTTTACCCAATCAATTCTGGTATATTTCTTCATTTCATCCAGAAATATACTGCCATCATCATCTCCAAAATTTACGTAAGCGATTTTCTGTTTTTCAAGATTTTTAACAGGAACCACTGCTTTATTATTTTTTACCAGTGTTATCGCATTTTCATAAAGCTCTTCCAATAAAGCTTCATCGCGAGCAGTGTAGAGTTCCTTAACCAGAAAACTTGTGGAGATAGGTTCAAAATTATTTAATCCAGCTTTATACTTCGCATATAGAATTTTCTTTACTGAAAGTTCTAATCTTTCTTCTGAAACCTTACCTGAGTTAACGGCATCTATAATACTTTGCGAAGCTTTGCCGACGTCTTCACTCATCAAAAGAACATCATTTCCCGCCATAAAAGCAGCAAGATCTACTTCTCCAGGCTCTTTATTTCTGGAGACACCTTTCATATCCAGAGCATCGGTTAAGATAAGTCCGTTAAACCCCATTTCTTTTTTCAAAACGTCGGTTATAATAGATCTGGACAATGAAGCGGGCTTCCCATCTTTTGCTTCAAGCTCAGGAACATTTAGATGCGCAACCATCACGCTGCTTAATCCGTTTTGAATCAATTGCCTGTAAGGATATAACTCCACCTCATTTATCCTATCTGCTGAAAAATTTACTGTAGGTAAGGTTTTATGTGAATCTAAATCTGTATCACCATGTCCCGGGAAATGCTTGGCACTGCTAAGTACACCTTCTCTATGCACTCCATTCATGAAAGCAAGCGCTTTTTCAGTAACATTAATCTTATTTTCTCCAAAAGATCTATTGCCAATAATTGGATTATCAGGATTGGTATTAATATCTACTACCGGTGCAAAATTAAAATGGACACCCAGTCTCTTAGTATGTTTTGAAATAGCTGCCCCTGCTTCTTCAACTAGTTTATTATCCTGAATAGCACCTAAAGTCATATTCCAGGGTAGCGCAAAAGTACTGTCCAGCCTCATGGCCAATCCCCATTCGGAATCCATACCTATTAAGAGAGGAACACTAGACATATTCTGGAATTCATTGGTGAGCCGGGCCTGTTTTACCGGTCCACCTTTCGAGAAAATGAGTCCGCCAATATGGTTTTCCTGAATCAATTTTCTAATCGAATCAGCTTCGTTATCATTTTTAGACCAGATGCTGGCCGTAAATAACTGACCAACTTTTTCTTTCAGGTTCATAGCATCATAGATGCTATCTACCCATTGTTTTTGCTGCGGATAATCATCCGTAAATAATGGAGTTTTGGTCTGTGAAATTCCCTGAAAGGAAAAAAATAAGGAAACTAAAAATGTGAAAAACGTCGAGGCCTGCTTCAACTTCATTAATTCAAAAAACGTTTATGCCAACTTTCAGATGCCGGAACTTCCCAGTCTGAAAGATATTCGGCTTTATTATTTACAAGATTGTTAAAAACGATAGTGTTTGGAGATACTGCTTTTTGCTTTGCCATTTTCCTGAAATCGGTGAGGCTTTTATAAGCGACAAACTCTCCCTGTTTATAAGAGACATTCATCTTATCTAATAGATCAACATTATAATCTTTTTCCAATTGCTGAATAAATTGAACAGAGGCATCTATAGAACAACCTGAAGCAGCGTTTAATTGCTGATCCAGTGCGATGGTAATAAAGCGATTGTACTTGATATCATAAGAAGCTTTAAGATTGGCGCCATGTGCGGTCCACTTCTCTATAAAGACATCCAGTTTATTAGAAATTTGCTGAAGTTCTTCTGCTGTAAAAGACCTGTTTGCCTGATAAATCCAAACTCTGGAACTATCGGGAAGGCTTTCAAAGGATACTAACATAAGGGCTAAAATTGAATTACTACAAATCTAATTTATTTAGCCATCAGGTCAAATATAGTACCGGGTTTTAACTTTTGATATTTTATTATTATGTATTCTTAAGAAAAAATCAAAAAAAAAACCTCACAGGTTTTTAAAACCTGTGAGGTCTGATTCTATTATATAGCTAAGGGATTGTAAAAACATCTCGACTGCGCTCGATGTGACATAGATTCCTGTCCAGAATGTTTTTTAAAGATCTTCTGCGTTAGCGATCATTTCTGCAACATCCATTACCGCTACGCTATCTTCTTTTTCTTTGTTCTTAACCCCATCTGTCATCATGGTATTACAGAATGGGCAACCTGCAGCGATGATTTCCGGTTTGGTTTCTAAAGCCTGCTCCGTTCTTTCGATATTCACATCTTTATTGCCTGGTTCCGGCTCCTTGAACATCTGTCCGCCACCGGCACCACAACACAAACCGTCTTTTTTACATTTTCGCATCTCCACAAGCTCCACTTCAAGTTTTCTTAAAAGATCCCTCGGAGCTTCATATTCATTATTTGCACGACCCAAGTAACAAGGG
>CAXGBX010000115.1:0-7023 GCA_964008195.1 uncultured Flavobacteriaceae bacterium | reverse complement strand
AAACAATATTATAAGCCTTTTGACTTATAAATGATAATTATAAGTTTTAAAGCTTATTTTGTATATTTGATGTATGATAGCAGTACTTTCAGCAGATCTTTTATCTTCTTCAAATTATCCTAAACAATTAATGGAGAAGGTTATTACATCTTTAAATACTGAATTTAAGAATTTAGAAAACCTTTCAAGTAAGGAGTCTGGATTTGAAATTTTTAGGGGCGACAGTTTTCAGGGTATTGTTCATGATCCTTCAGAAGCTTTACATGCCGCCCTGGTACTAAAAACAGCTATTAATAAACTTCATTTAAATACTGATAATGAAAATAAAGCTTTCAAGAAGGAGGCAGATCTAAGACTGTCGATTGGAATAGGGGATTACGACTTTAAACGTGATTCAGTTATGGAATCTAATGGAGAAGCATTTCAATTATCTGGAAGAACGCTGGATGAGATGAAGAAGGCACATCGTAAACTTCAGTTGAAAACACCTATAGACACTATTAATGGTGAATTTGATACCTCCCTGTTCTTATTCGATATGATTTCTGATAAATGGAGTACCGCTTCGGCAGAAGTCATTTATTACCTTCTGAAAGACTTAAAAGAAACCGAAATTGCTTCCAAATTAGGAATTAGTCAGTCAGCAGTAAATCAGCGAAAGAAAGCTGCTGGCTGGGATGCAATTGATATTTTGTTAACCCGTTATAAAATGGTAATAAAAGAGAATTTTTCTGATGGAGAATAGTATGCTTATACTTCTGCAATTATTACTGGCTCATATCGTGACAGATTTTGTGATTCAGCCTACAAAATGGGTACATCATAAAAGAAATTATAAGGCAAAGTCAAAATATCTCTATATACACACTTTTCTAGCCGGTTTTCTCACCTTTTTATTTTTAGCAAAACTGGAATGGTGGTATATAGCTCTATTTATAAGCATCACCCATTTCTTAATAGACCTGTGGAAATTACAGTTCAAGCAGGATAATCTTAAATTATTTTTGTTGGACCAGGTGTTCCACATTTTAATCATTTTAATCGCCTGGTTATTTCTAATCAATGGTTTTGACAGAATATTGCCAGTGTTTTCCAGCCTATTTTCTTCGGAAGCTTTTTTAAGCGTATTAATTGGATATCTTCTGGTTATCTTTCCCACAGGATTTTTGATTGGAAAAGCTACGAAAAGATGGCAAAATGAAGTGGAAGGTGATCTCAGAAAAAACAGTTTGGATGCTGCCGGTAGATATATTGGAATTTTTGAAAGAATTCTGGTGCTTACATTCATCCTTACCTCAAACTTTTCTGCCATCGGCTTTTTAATAGCAGCAAAATCTATATTACGTTTTAGCGATAAGTCTGAAACCGGTGCCAGAAAACAAACAGAATATGTTCTTATTGGAACATTAATGAGCTTTACAATAACAATCCTGATAGGTTTTCTAGTACGCCATTTTATTTTCTAAAAGCTGGATATTACTCTGGATTCTTTCCTTAACAATATTCATCATTCTTTTATTAAGCGCAGAAGAATTTTTAATATACCTGTCATATTCCTCCAGGGTAAATTGTCCTATAATTACTCCTTTCAAACTATTCCTGAATTTTATATCCCGTTGTATGGCATTTTCAATATACTCAAACCTTTTTTCAAGTTTCAGCTCATAAAACTTGTTCTTATGCTTAGTAATATAATTACTGAAAACAGCCAGTAATAGTTCATCCTGTAATTTGGCCACAGGACGAAGGGTTTCATTTTGAAACCTTTCATCAAAACTCATGTTATCATTAATTTTTGCTGAAGGGATCTCAGGCCTTAGATCCTTTAATTTAATATCTCTGGGATTCATGGCAAGTAAAGTTTCTTAAATATAATTATTTAAATTCTTGCATTCACTATAAAGCATTGAGACTTGTAAACCGGTTATAAACAATAGGGGAGTTAAATATGTCTTAATCGGTCTTTAAACTAATTGTCATCTTATTATATTGAAGTTAAAAGTGAAAGAATTGAGAATATGATAGAATCTAAGAATCCATATACAGGAGAAGTTATTGAAAAGTTCAAGGAACTTAATAAAAAGGAAATTGATGAAGTCCTGGAAAAGGCAAATTCCAGATTTAAAAAATGGAGGAAAACCACCTATAAGGAAAGAGCTGATTTAATGCTTAAGGCCGCTGAAGAGCTCAGGAAAAATAAAAAGCAATACGCTAAAGACATCAGCCTGGAGATGGGAAAACCAATCTCCCAGGCTATAGCCGAAATTGAAAAATGTGCCTGGGTTTGTGATTATTATGCTGAAAATGCTGAAAAACATTTAAGTTCTAGAAAAATCAAGACAGATGCATCTAAAAGTTATGTAAACTTTGAACCAATTGGGGTAGTGCTGGCAGTAATGCCATGGAATTATCCTTTCTGGCAGGTATTTAGGTTTGCTGCTCCCGCATTAATGGCAGGTAATATTGGTGTTTTAAAGCACGCAAGTAATGTAATGCGTTCTGCAGATAATATTCAAAAAGTCTTTGAACGGGCAGGATTTCCTGAAGCTTGTTTTCAAAATATGGTGTTGGGAAGCAGTAAAATAGAAGATATTATTAGAGATCCCAGAATTAAAGCAGTAACTCTTACGGGTAGTAAACCTGCTGGCGCTGCAGTAGCTTCTACCGCGGGAGAAGAAATTAAGAAGTCTGTACTGGAACTTGGCGGCAGCAATGCGTTGGTTGTATTTAAAGACGCTAATATTTCTGAAAGTGTGGCTACCTGTGTTCAGGCTAGATTTCAAAACACCGGGCAAAGCTGTATCGCCGGAAAAAGACTGATCGTTCATGAATCTATCGTTGAAGAATTTACGGAAGAATTTGTGAAACAAGTAAGAGAATTAAAAAGTGGAGATCCTTTAGATGAAGATACTTTTATAGGAACTCTCGCCAGAGTAGACCTGGCTGAAGAATTGGAAAAACAGATTCAGGATTCAGTAAAATCTGGAGCAAAGATCCTGCTAGGAGGTAAGCGCGATAAGGCATATATGGAACCTACTGTTTTGACCAATGTTACTTCTGATATGAGTATTTTTAAAGAAGAGACCTTTGGACCAGCCATAGGTATCACTAGCTTCAAAAAAGATCAGGAGGCTATAGACCTGGTAAATGTGTCAAAATTCGGACTCGGAGTTTCCATTTTTACTGAAGACATGGAATTCGCTGAAAAAATAGTTCCGGAATTTGAAGATGGTGCTGTTTTCGTAAATGAACTCGTAAAAAGTGATCCCAGATTACCTTTCGGCGGAACAAAGATTTCAGGATATGGAAGAGAATTATCAGAAGATGGTATCCAGGAATTTGTAAATAGAAAAACGGTGTATTTTAAATAGGATTAAATGAAATTTGGTAAAGTAGATGATCCCGGAAGTATTGATTTTACACTTCCGGAAACCCATAAACAAACAAAGGAAGTTCTTGCCTCTTTCGATTCATCCAAATTTCGTGATGTAAGAATTGGATGTGCGAAATGGAATAGGGCAGATTTAAAGAACTTTTACCCAAGGGGAACTAAAGATGAATTGGAATACTATTCTACCCAGTTCAACTCTATAGAATTAAATGCATCATTTTATAGAATGTTTCCTGAAGAACAATTTGAAAAATGGAAATCTAAAGCCTCTGAAGACTTTAAATTTTTTCCGAAAGTTCCCAGAATCATTAGCCACATCAAACGATTGAATGACACCAATGAAATCACAGATGATTTTATAAAAAACATACTACCTCTTCAGGAGAAAATGGGAATGGTTTTTCTTCAGCTTCGAGAAGATTTTGGACCCCAAAACATAGATCGGGTAGAGAAATTCTTTCAGCATTGGCCGGAAGAGGTACCACTTTCCATCGAATTTCGAAATGCTGACTGGTATAAGGATGAAAAAATAGCTGATGAAATCAATGATCTAATGATTAAACATCATGTCTCACATGTAATTACAGATTCAGCAGGTAGAAGAGATTTACTTCATATGAGGTTAACTACCAATTCTGCATTTATTAGATATAATGGAGCAAATCATAAAAGTGACTATAACCGATTGGATGAATGGCTGGGGCGTATAGAAGAATGGCATGAGATGGGATTGAAAAATTTGTATTTCTTTGTTCATCAAAATGTTGAAGAAGCTTCCCCTTTATTATCGGCTTATTTTATTGAAAAGTTCAATAAAAAATTTAATACGGAAATCAAGATTCCGAAAACATTAAAATAAAATGGCACAAAAAATAGCTGTAACCGTTGATAGCGTTGTTTTTTGTAAAGCAAACAATCAATTTAAAGTGTTACTAATTCAAAGAAAGAAAGATCCTTTTAAAGATGAATGGGCTTTACCAGGAGGTTTTGTAAACGAAGGAGAAAATCTGGAAACTGCCGCTAAAAGGGAGTTATATGAAGAAACCGGTGTTAAGGTGGAATCTATAGAACAAGTACAGGCATTTGGAGAACCTGGCAGGGATCCCAGGGGACATACCATCTCCATCGCCTTTCTGAGTAGGATTTTTTGTGAAGAAGATTTGAAACCTTCAGATGATGCGAAAGATGCAAAATGGTTTGATGTTGAAAAGCTACCTACCATGAAGTTGGCATTTGATCATGATGAAATTATAAATGTAGCACAGCAATTTTTATAAAATTGTACTTGATTTTTAGTTTTTGTCAATTTTTTTTACCGAAACTACTTATTTGATAAATCTGTTCGCCAGGCTTTCATTGCTTGATATTTCTCTTTAATTTCGAAATAAAAACATGAGATTTCATACTCGAAAATGGATTAAACCGGAAGATCTCAATCCTAATGGAACTTTATTCGGTGGTCGGCTATTGGAATGGATAGATGAGGAATGCGCATTATACAGTATTGTTCAGCTTGAGAATCCTAAAACAGTGACAAAATACATGAGTGAAATAGACTTTAAAAGTTCTGCTCACCAAGGAGATATCATTGAAATTGGGATAGAAGTTGAAAAATTCGGAACAGCTTCACTTAGCCTGAAGTGTGAAGTTAGAAATAAGATGACCAGAGAAACGATAATTACCGTAGATAAAATTGTGATGGTAGCATTAGATGATGCTGGAAAACCTAAACCTCACGGAAAAACCAAAATTGAATTTGTAAAAGACCGATTGAAATAAATATTATCGGTCTTGCTTCTGATTTTCTGTATTAGGAGCCAATCGAACTGGAAATTCTTTTTCTCCACCGTATAATTTGATTTCCTGAATATCTGCCGGCATATAATAACCATTGTCTTCAAGCGCTTCTTTTACTACCCGAACTACGTTACCCTTAGTTTTAAGTGCCTGCATTCTGAAATCTGTCGTATCAACCCAGAAAAAAACTTTCAGGTTTACGGTGCTGGTTGCCAGTTCATCCTCGATTACAAAGTTTTGATGTTCTTCATCTTCAATCACCATTGGTTCAGCCCTAAGAGCTTCCATAACTGTTTTCTTGGCACCATCTATATTATCTTCATAAGCAATACCTATAATAAAACTCCATCGAAAAAATCCATCTTCAGTAAAGTTGGTTACCGGTTCTGTTAATACATCACTATTCGGAATATAAACATCTTTCCCGTCAAAAGTTTTCAATTTTGTATACCGGAATTCCAGGGTTTTAACTTTTCCGAAGTTATCGCCAATTTCAACCGTATCATTTACATCGAAAGGCCTGTTGAAAGCCAATATTACTCCAGCAATAAAGTTTTCGCCTATATCTTTAAACGCGAAACCCAACACCACTGCACTAGCTCCGGCAGCGGTAAGAATTCCTGTGGCTATACCACCAAGACCTGCTGCTTTCAAACCGAGCATGATCGCCATTACAATAATGATAAAGCGTATTGCCTTTCCTAGAAAACGGCTCATTAATGGATCTGAAGTTCTTGCCGAAATTCTTCTCTGGAAGAATTTTCCAAGCCAGATTCCAATTAACACCCCCAGGATTATTATTAGTAAGCCCATCCCAATCCCGGGAAGCTGGTCTATAAAATTATCGTAAAATTGTTCAAAAGATTCGGAAACATTTGTGGTTTCCGAGACATTAGCATCTTGCATTACAATGTTTTGGCTAAAATTAAATATTAGAAGAAAGAATTTATCACAATAAAATGTTAGTTTTTATTGCTGGACCCATTCTGGCCTTTCTCTGAATTCGCTTTTTCTTCCTCTGCGATTTGTTCTTTAGCCTTCTTTATTTGCTCTGCGGTCGCAGGTGTTGGTTTTTGTTCGTCTGCCAGTTCTGGTTGCAAAAATAATTCTCCATAAAAGGGGTAATGATCAGACTTTATATCACTACCAACGGCAATTTTTTCCACTCTAAATTCTTCTGAAAGAAAAATATGATCCAGAGACCATTTCATGATAAAGCTGGTAACATCGAAAGTATTATAAAAACTTCTGCCTTTCCTAACATCCAATAGTTCACCAACGCTCTGGAACATGCTGGTGGTGCTGGACCAGGCCACATCATTAAAATCACCAATAACGATTACAGGTATTTTTGAATCCCTGGCCTCCAGAGCTGTTTTCATCATTTCCGCATCTCTGTCTGACGAAGAAGGATTGTGTTGAGGCATTGGAGGAGTAGGATGAATGGCGTGCAATTGAACCATATCACCAGAACGTAATTCTATTTCAGTTCGAATAGATGGAATACTATCATCTACAATGTATCTAACATGGGAATTACTCAATTTTAGTTTTGAATAAAGTAACATCCCATAAGTGTTATCCAATGGAACTTCAATTTTATAGGGATAATCAGCTCCAATCCCTTTTTTAATAGCTTCAGACCATTTAGTATTGGTTTCAGTAAAAACAGCTACATCAGGATTTAGTTTTTTCATTTCTTCTACTAATAAACCTGTTTCGGTATTCTTTTGTAACACATTAGATGTCAACAACATCATGCCGGTTTTCGGATCTACGCTAGAAGTGGGCTTTCCAACATCGTATGGTGCAAATGGTGTGTAAGGATATATTTT
>CAXGBX010000114.1:0-7023 GCA_964008195.1 uncultured Flavobacteriaceae bacterium | reverse complement strand
TCTGCTACTGCAATGATCATCTCGAACATGGCAAAATTGTTCCCAATACACTTTCTTGGTCCTGCTCCAAACGGAAAATACTGAGATGAGAATTTTCTTCCTCCTTCAGAAAATCTTTCTGGTTTGAAAATATCCGGATCTTCCCATAGATCTGCATGGCGATGCACTTCATGTAGTGAAAATAGTAAATTAGAACCCGGTTCAAAAAGTTTACCTTCAAACTCAAAGCCTTCCAGATTAACCCTGTCTATAAAATATGCCGGCGGATACATACGCATGGATTCTTCAATCACCATTTGCGTTTTGGGGGCATTGGTCACTAAATACATTAAATCACCAGATCTCTTTCGCAACTGACTTATTTCTTCAAAAATAATCTGTTGCCATTCGGGATTCAATGCCAGAAGCTGTGCGGTAAAAGTCAGCGAATTGGAAGTGGTTTCATGACCGGCAGTAAAGAGGATTAGAATTTCATCGATGAGTTGCTCTTCATCCATAAAATTACCATCATCATATTTTGCATCCAGCAACATATCCAGGTGATCGTCAAAACGTTCTTTGGATTCCCTGCGCTCATGGACTATATTCCTTAAAATATCCCTGGCTTCATTGGTAAGTTGAACGTAACTATCAATTTTTCCACTCATGCTGAACCACCAACCCAGGTAAGGCTGTCTTAGCTCGCGAACCAACATTTTCTGAGTTTCTTCCGTAATATATTGCAGTCGGTTAATTTCTTTCTGATTTGCCGCACTACTAAAAAGCGACTTTACCACCGTTTGAAAAGCCAGGTCATTAAAAATTGGAAAAATATCGATCTCCTTTGTAGTAGTAATTTTTTTATACTCCTCGCAAATGGCACTTTTTATAGAGCCAAGCAGGTTAGCAAGTTGTTTTTTATGGAAAGCGGGCTGAATTAACTTCCGTTGTTTCTTCCATAGTTCTCCTTCTGAAGTTAATAATCCTTCACCCACATATTTAACCAGGTCTTTCGTCTGAATCTCAGATTTTACAAAATTCTTCTGATTTTTCTGAAGCACATATTCTACTAAACCCGCATCACGGGAAAAGATCACAGATTTATTAAAGCCTATATTTAACCTGAAAGTATCTCCTTTTTCAGTAAAATTTTGATGATGAAACGGCAAGGGATTTTTAAGAATATTGGCCGAGTGTTTTAGAAATTTCAATAAGGAGACTTCAGGAATTTTATTATTGTTATTCATTAAGCATTTTCTTTTCCATTATGGCTTCGACTGCGCTCAGCCTGACATTTTAAATTTTTTCTTGTGGCTTCGAGTGCACTTAAATAGAATGTGGTAAACTTTTCAATTTTAGGCTCGAATTCCGCTCGAACTGACATTTCTAAAAAAAAACTTCGAGGCTTCGACTGGGCTCAGCCTGACACTTTCATTTTCAGACTAAATGATTTGGATATTGTCACACTGAGCGCAGTCGAAGTGCTTATTTGTTCGGATTATATTTATAATGAGTTGCATTACGACATTCAGCTAAAATTTGTAACCTATCGAAATCATTATTTATTAGTGCCTGTTTTTTAGATCTCGTCCAGCCTTTTAATTTCTTTTCGAAATATATGGCTTCCAAAACATCATTAAACTCCTGACTAAACTTCAACTTAAGAGGTCTTCTTTTAAAAGTATAACAATTTGAATCTAATCCCGCATTGTGTTCATTAATTCTCCTGTCAAGGTCATTTGTGATTCCTGTATAATAAGATTCATCGGCGCACTGCAGTATATAAACATAATACAAATACATTATTTTAACAAGTTGGGCTTCGACTGCGCTCAGCCTGACATTTGTAAAACTTTTTTTGAGGCTTCGAGTGCACCTAAATTGAATGCGGTAAACTTTTCAATTTTAGGCTCGAATTCCGCTCGGACTGACATTTCTGAAAAAGAATACTTCCAGGCTTCGACTGCGCTCAGCCTGACATTTTCATTTTCAGACTAAATGATTTAAATATTGTCACACTGAGCGCAGTCGAAGTGCTTCAGCATGACGATTTAACTATCAAACAATCCACCCTGAGTGCTTCCTTTAACCCTTCCGAGGTGCCGGTAAGCATGTTCTGTAACTTCCCGTCCCCTTGGTGTTCTATAAATAAAACCCTGCTGAATCAGGAAAGGTTCATATACCTCTTCAATAGTTTCAGCACTTTCACTTACTGCCGTGGCGAGGGTAGTGATCCCTACAGGCCCTCCTTTAAATTTGTCAATTATCGTTGCCAGGATCTTATTATCCATTTCATCCAAACCATGAGCATCAACATTTAAAGCTTTGAGTCCAAATTTGGCAATTTCCATATCTATCTTCCCATTCCCCTTAATTTGTGCAAAATCCCGTACCCTTCTTAGCAAGGCATTCGCAATTCTTGGAGTTCCGCGACTTCTTCCGGCAATTTCTATGGCTGCATCCTGGGTAATTGGCACTTTTAAAATATCTGAACTTCTTTCTACAATTCCTGAAAGTAATTCTGTATTATAATATTGTAACCTGCTGGAAATCCCAAACCTTGCCCGCATTGGAGCGGTTAATAAACCAGATCTTGTGGTAGCTCCAATTAGTGTAAATGGATTCAAATTTATTTGAACCGTTCTCGCATTGGGACCTGTCTCGATCATAATATCTATACGGTAATCTTCCATCGCCGAGTATAAATACTCTTCTACAATTGGACTCAACCTATGGATTTCATCAATAAAAAGAATATCCCTTTCATCAAGATTGGTTAACAGACCAGCAAGATCTCCGGGTTTATCCAATACGGGACCTGAAGTGATCTTAATACCCACATTCAATTCATTCGCGAGAATATGTGCTAAAGTTGTTTTTCCCAAACCAGGAGGACCATGAAACAAAGTGTGATCTAATGCCTCACCTCTTAAATTAGCTGCCTGAACGAATATCTGGAGATTCTCCAGCACCTGCTCCTGCCCGGCAAAGTCATCAAAACTAAGCGGCCTTAAAGCTCTTTCAACATCAAACTCTTCTGGGCTGAAATTTTCTCCACTGGCATCAAGGTTTTCGTTTATCATAAAATTTGATTATCCGGATGAATATAAGAAATATTAAGGCAATTTTCGGCTAATAACGGACGATCAAAGATAATTAAAAAAGCCTCTTCCGGTTTGGAAAAGGCTTTTCTATATAGTGATAGTTGAATCTAGATATTAATGATTCAATTCTTCTTCGTCATTCTGTAAAGGAACAGTTTGAGGAACAAAATCCTGACCCTTAATTACATATTCTCCGTTTTCATCTTTCTTAGAATAATCGTATGGCCAACGATACACAGAAGGTATCTTACCAGGCCAGTTTCCGTGAATATGCTCTACCGGAGTAGTCCATTCTAAAGTAGTTGCTTTCCAAGGGTTCTGAGTTGCTTTCTTTCCGAAGAAAATAGAGCCAAAGAAGTTATAAAGAAACACTAACTGTACCGCTGCCGTAATAATAGCTGCTACCGTAATAATCACATTTACATCTGCATAATCATCGAAATATGGAAAATTTGTGTTTGTATAATAACGTCTTGGAAGACCAGCGATCCCAATAAAGTGCATTGGGAAGAATACTCCGTAAGCTCCTACTGCTGTTACCCAGAAGTGAATATAACCAAGGTTCTTATTCATCATTCTACCAAACATTTTAGGGAACCAGTGATACACACCGGCCAGTAAACCGTAAAGTGCCGAAATACCCATTACCAGGTGGAAGTGAGCCACTACAAAATAAGTATCGTGTACGTTAATATCTAAAGTAGAATCCCCAAGGATTATACCGGTAAGCCCCCCTGTAATGAAGGTAGAAACAAATCCTATAGAAAATAGCATTCCGGGATTCATCTGAAGATTCCCCTTCCATAAAGTCGTAATCCAGTTAAAAGCTTTTACAGCCGATGGTATCGCGATCAATAATGTCGTAAAGGTAAATACTGAACCAAGGAATGGGTTCATACCAGATATAAACATATGGTGTCCCCATACGATTGTGGAAAGAAAGGCAATTGCCAATATAGAAGCAATCATCGCACGATAACCAAAAATTGGTTTACGTGAATTGGTTGCCATTATTTCTGAAACCAGACCCATCGCAGGTAGAATTACAATATACACTTCGGGATGTCCCAGAAACCAGAACAAATGCTCAAAAAGAACAGGTGAACCACCCTGATGACTTAACACTTCTCCCTGAATATAAATATCACTTAGGAAAAATGACGTACCAAAACTTCTATCCATTATTAATAACAAGGCAGCCGAAAGTAGTACCGGGAATGAAACCACCCCGATAATCGCAGTTACAAAGAATGCCCAAATCGTTAAAGGAAGTCTGGTCATAGACATTCCCGTTGTTCTAAGATTAATAACGGTAACAATATAATTCAATGATCCCATCAAAGAAGAGGCAATGAAAATGGCCATAGAAACTAACCAAAGCGTCATCCCTGTTCCAGAACCGCTAATAGCCTGCGGCAATGCACTTAGAGGAGGATAAATTGTCCACCCGGCCATCGCAGGTCCCGATTCTACAAATAAGGAACTTAGCATGATCACACTGGATAGGAAAAACAACCAGTAAGAAACCATGTTCAGGAATCCTGAGGCCATATCCCTTGCACCAATTTGCAATGGAATCAATAAGTTTGAAAAAGTACCACTCAGCCCGGCAGTAAGCACAAAGAATACCATAATGGTACCGTGAATAGTTACCAATGCCAGGTACATACTAGGAGTCATCACTCCATCTGGAGCCCATTTATCTCCCAAAAGCGCCTCAAATACCCAGAAAGATTGTTCTGGCCAGGCAAGCTGGATACGGAATAATACCGACATAGCGATACCAATGATACCCATAATAAGACCTGTAATAAGATACTGCTTGGCAATCATCTTATGATCCTGACTAAAAATGTACTTTGTTATAAAAGTCTCTTTATGATGATGTCCGTGATCGTCGTGGTGATCGTGTGCCGGTGCATTTGCAATTGCTGACATATCTCTAATTCTTTATCTTAATTTTGTTCGTTTTCTACTACTGCCACTGCATCACTTTCTTGTGGCTCCTCGGTTTCATTTTCTTCCTGAGAAGGCTCTTCGCTGTTGGTCTCTTCTGAAGCTTCAGCATCTTTATTCTGATCTTCCATAGTGCTTCCAAAAGTTGGCTGCTCTTCAAGCCATTCCTTAAAATCTTCTTCAGACTCTACAATGATCTTCATCTGCATATTGTAGTGAGCCTGACCACAAATCTTATTACAAAGGAGGAAATAATCAAATTCATAAGAATCTAACGTAGGTTCTCCCTGAGCTAAAAGATCTTCATTTCTTTCATTTCTTTCTTCATTTACACTCTTCACCTTATCTCTCATGTATTCACTCTCCCGCATTTCTTCAGTAGTGATCGTAGGAGTAAATCCAAATTGAGTAATCATACCAGGAACAACGTTCATTTGAGCCCTGTGAAAAGGGAAATAAGCAGAATGCAATACATCCTGAGAACGGAATTTGAACAATACCGGCTGTCCTACAGGTAAATGTAATTCTGTAACTATCTTATCATCTTTTCCATAAGAATCAGATTCGTCCACCCCTAATTGATTGACACCCTCAATAAAACGAACATTCGCCTTTCCTAAAGTGTTATCATCACCAGAATATCTTGCTCTCCAGTCAAACTGATAAGCATAGAGTTCTATAACCATAGGATCTTCATCTTCGTTGATATTCATAATATCACTCCAAGTGAACAATCCGTAGATAATAAGGCCTGCAAGTACAATTACCGGGATAATGGTCCAGATAAATTCCAGCTTATCATTATCTGCATAAAATAATGCCTTTTGTGTTTTCTTCCCTTTGTATTTGTAAGCGAAATAATGTAGTAGTCCCTGCGTAATTATTTGAACAAACATGATAAGCGCGATGGAAATAAACATCAAGGTATCATATTCGCCACCGTGATCAGAAGCTGCTTCAGGTAAGTAGAATCTTCCATATTCCCAGAAACAATAAATGGTAATTACATAAAGGAAAATAACAAAAGCCAAATTAAGGATTCCGTGTAGCTTATTATCCTTATCATTTGCAACCTCAGAAGTATCGGCATCGGGACTCTGAGATAATTGAAATATCTTAGAGATCTGCCAACCTGTTACGGCCAGAAGTGCTAGTACTATGATTACTAAAAATACGGTCATTTTATAAGTTCTTCTTTAAACAATCAATCTTAATTAATAATGGTAATGCTTACTCTCCTTGATAAATGGATTTCCTTTTACCAGTAACGGTGCTTTGGTAAGTGAATTGAAAATTATAAATGTAAACAATCCACCAATCAATAGTACTGCACTAATTTCAGGAATACCTATGAACCAGGATTCTCCAACTGTAGCTGGCATTACCATCACATAAACGTTTAGATAATGTCCACATAGAATTACAATTCCAGTCATGATCACAAACCAGTTCACCCTCTTATAATCGCTGTTCATCAGTAACAGCACAGGGAAAAGGAAGTTAGTTATAAGCATTCCCCAGAATAGCACAGGATAATCATTCATTCTCTGGATGAAGTATACTACTTCTTCAGGAATATTTGAATACCATATTAACATAAACTGAGAGAACCACAAGTACGTCCAGAAAATACTAATCCCAAACATGAATTTTGCAAGATCATGGATATGGCTGTCGTTCACAAATTCCAGATAGTTTCTTGATTTCAGATAGATGGTTACTATGGCTATAGTCGTAATTGCTGAAACAAACATACTCGCAAATACAAACCATCCAAATAATGTACTAAACCAGTGCGGATCTAAACTCATGATCCAGTCCCAGGACATCATAGATTCAGTAACATCTCAAGAAAGCAATAAACCCAAATTACGTTGGTATGTTGTACAGGCCTTTTCAGGCTACGAAGCACGAGTACAAAAAACCTTAATAGAACATATTGGCATTCATGGTTTAGAAGATAAATTTGGTCAAATTCTTGTAC
>CAXGBX010000113.1:0-7028 GCA_964008195.1 uncultured Flavobacteriaceae bacterium | reverse complement strand
ACGGTTACTTATGGGCAGATTTACTAACCTCTGATGCTGCGGAAGCTTTTGCGGAAGCACCGGGCGGATTTTATGATAAAGAAGTTGCCAATAAACTGGTAAGATATCTTTTTGCCCCTCGTAACGCGATGGATCCTGCCGAAGCTTACAAAAAGTTTAGAGGACGAGATGCTGAAATCGACGCACTAATGCGCGACCGTGGATTTCCAGTTCCCGAAGATGGTAAGGAGTAATATTCCAAAAAGGGGCTTAAAGTATGAAGAGTCATTAGAAGCAAAAGCGAAGTAATCTTAAGTTTGAAGTTTAAATAACTATAGATTACTTCGTTTCTTGCAATGAGCGTTATCATTACTTTTTTGGACATCTCCTATTTCTAAACTATGCACAAGCATTTTAAAATCTATAAACCCTACGGATTCTTAAGCCAGTTTATTACCAATCAAAAACCTGGTGGAACGCATAAATTGTTAGGTGACTTATACAATTTTCCGGCAGGCACTATGTCCATTGGCCGGCTCGACAAAGATTCTGAAGGCCTTCTTTTACTCACTACTAACGGAAAGCTGAGCACCAAAATCACGGCTGGTAATGTTGAAAAAGAATATTATGTACAATTGGATGGCATAATTACCAATGAGGCAATTTCAGAATTAAAAAAAGGTGTAGAGATAAGTATTCATGGGAAAGCTTACCAAACCCTTGAATGTAAAGTCAAAAAAATTGACGAGATACCAACTTTCCCTGAGCGTGCTAAAAAGATCAGGGATGAACGGCACGGCCCAACCAGTTGGATAAGTATTATAATTACAGAAGGAAAATTCAGGCAGGTAAAGAAAATGACCGCTGCCGTTGGATTCCCTACCTTACGTCTGGTAAGAGTAAGGATAGGAAATGAAAGAATTGATCAAATGCAGGCGGGTGAAATCAAAGAGCTGGGGCGCGTAAATCTCTAAAGGAATCCAGTTTTTGTACTAATATAGGTTTTGTCAGCCTGAGAGTAGTCAAAGGCTAAGACAAAAATGTTTCAACTGAGCTTACATTACATTAATTCCTGACTTTACTGGAAATTTTCGGACGTACATCTCTAATAACCTACAGCCCTCCCATCATAACTACGAGTGTCTGCTGCACCATCCAGCATTCCTGTAACAGGATCTATGAAAATCCCCATGGCCCTACCCTGGCTTTCGCGAATTTCATATTCATGCCCCATTTCATTGTAGATATGCTGCGTATCTGGCGAGAAGCCCCATTCTTCAAAATAAGTGATATCTGGTAGCCATTGATGATGAAACCTTGGTGATTCAATAGCTTTGGCAATATCCATCTCATAATCTACTACATTCAGGATTACCTGTAATACTGTATTAATAATAGTTCTTCCCCCCGGCGAACCAATAACGATAAGAGGTTTTCCGTTCTTCGCCACAATGGTTGGAGCCATACTGGAAAGCATACGTTTTCCGGGTTCAATTTGATTGGGCATTGTCCCAATTCTACCTTTAGTATCGGTATACCCGGGAATGGCATTAAAATCACCCATTTCATTGTTAAGCAAAAATCCGGCGCCATCCACTACTATCCTTGAGCCATACGAATGCTCCAAAGTATAGGTAAGGGAAACAGCATTTCCTTCTGAATCTACTACAGAAAGATGTGTAGTCTCCGGACTTTCATCGGCAGCATGGGCATTATTAAAATTTGTGGAGTCGCTTTTAGAAGCCTTATTTTCTTGAATTCCCTGCCTTAATTCATGAGCATACTTTTTCGACGTCAATTCTTCCAATGGAACAGCTTCATTAAAATTCAAATCTCCAAGATATTGAGCCCTATCCGCGAACGCCCTGCGCATCGCCTCTGTAATAAAGTGGGCACTTTCAGCTGAATTATGCCCCATGTCACCCAGATCATAAGCCTCCAGAATATTCAACATTTCCACGATCGCTACCCCTCCGGAACTTGGCGGTGCCATACCAATAATATCATAGCCCCTGTAGGTTCCTTGTATGGGTTTCATTTCTTCAGCTTCATATACCCTGAGATCCTTACTGGTAATGATCCCTCCATTAGATTTCATAAAATCTGCAATCATATTCGCAGTCTTTCCCTCATAAAATCCGGCGGGCCCCTTATCACGGATGCGCTTTAAGGTTTCTGCGAGATCTTTCTGTACCAGGGTATCCCCTTTCCTGAAGGCTGTTGCTCCGTTTTTCAGAAAAACCTTTGCGGTAGATTTATAAGCTTCTCTATTCTCGAATACCCAATTTGAAAATTCGGCCAATGGCGGGCTTATGGAAAAACCATCTTCAGCGATTTCTATGGCGGGCTGTACTAAAAGGGACCAGTCAAGTTTTCCTAATTTTTGATAAGCTTTATATAAGCCGGCGACGGTGCCAGGAACCCCTACAGACAATAAGCCTTCATGGTTAGAATTATCTTTAATTTTTCCGTTTTCATCCAGAAACATTTTCCGGGTTGCTGCTAAAGGAGCCTTTTCCCTGAAATTGAATGTAGTAATTTCACCATCACCTCCATGATACACTAAAAATCCACCACCTCCAATATTTCCTGCGGAAGGTAGGCTAACTGATAAGGCAAAAGCCGTAGCAATACTTGCATCTACCGCATTTCCTCCCTGAGCCAAAATATTTTTCCCTACTTCTGAGGCCAGGTAATGACTGCTTACCACCATTCCTTTCTCCGCAGCAACAGGGATTCTTCCGCTCTGGGCTGTGAGTGTTAAACCAGAGAGAATTAGCAAGAAAATACCAAGAATTGATTTCTTCAGATCGCGCATTATATAGGATTTAGTGAAGTTAAACCTACTTAAATTTCATTTCTAAAACAACCCGGAAAATTGCAAATTTTAGCAGTCGGAAAGTTGAAAATGGAAAGCCTCCTTAAAGAGCAAAAAGGTCTCCTTAGCCTTCTTAGTTGCCGAATTTATTTCCTGATCGCTAAAATCACGTGACCTTAAGTATTTCAGGAATTTGTTCCAGCCCATCAAACTACTTCTTTCTCCATTAAAGAACTGCTGGCTGGAGATTGAATCTAATGTGGCACAATTTTTAACCTCTTTTCCTATTAGCATACCTCCCATGGCAGAACCTTCAACTACATAGGCAGCTCCAATGGCTTCCGCTTCATTTTCGCAACTAAAATTTAATTCACAATTAAGATTCTCTATTCCTAAATTTTTCAGGTCTCTTTGAAGTCGCGCGGTTTTATCTGTTTCATAAGCTGGAAGAAGTTTTTGGATTTCGACTTCGGTGGCTTTATAAGCAAGGTAATTCTGAACCAACAATAATTTATATTCCTCTAAAGAAATGGAATGATCCATAATCTTATTGGCTGTATTATCCTTTTCAATATCTGTATGTAATTGCTGGGTGGCTTCACGCAGACTATTCAGTATCCCCATTGGTAAGATTAAATTTATCAAGTGCCTGCTTGATCTGCTGGATATTTTCGCGCTGTTCCGAGTTATCTGAATTAATTTTATCCAAATAATTATAGATCTGGTTAACAGTGATTTTGTTATTTCTAATACGCTCTCTCAACTCATCTTTAGAAACCATGTTGATCACCACTTTTTTGAGAAGCGGCTCTAATTTTTCACCAAGATTATTGATGTGTTTTTTCAGAATATAGCCTGATGCACCATTCAAAATAGTATTGGCGGCCAGTTCTTCATCATTTATAGTACCCGTAATAAAAATAAATTCAATGGTATTGTCGTACTCCTTTACCAAATTCATGACATCCAGACCAGTACAATTTGGTAAATTATAATCTGAAAGCACCACATCAGGAGCAAAATTAACCAGAAGGTCTTTACAACCAGCAAGATTATCGGTAACTTCAATATCTGGATTCAACACAATCTTATTGATCTGCCTTTTTATTAAAAAAGCATCATTTTGATTGTCTTCTACTAGTAATATATTGAGTTTTCTTTTGATCATCTTTCAGCTGAATATATGCGAAAATAATTGAATCCCCGTAATTAAGCAATGCTTAATGCTTAAACATGAAAGTAAAACGTAGAGCCAACTCCGGGTTCACTTTCAGCCCAAATCTCACCCTGATGTTTTTCGATGATTTTTTTGGCAATGGCCAGGCCAATACCCGTACCCTGATAAGCATCTCCTGAATGCCTGGAAAACAAATCAAATATCTCTTCTTTATATTTAGGATCAAAACCAATTCCGTTATCCTTCACAAAATAAATAGTGTTCCTGTCGCGAACCTCAGAACCAATTTCAATTCTGGGGTTTTGAGTTTTCTCACTGTATTTTAGAGCATTAGTGATAAGGTTAGACCATACCTGAATAAGCATGCGCTTATCTCCCAGTAACCTGGGCATATTTTCTTCTAATTCGATCTCAGTTTCAGGGTAGTTGGTTTTTACATTAAAGGAGGTGAAAATATCCTGAATCATAGTGTTTACAGAGTGCGTATTTTTATTAATATCCTGATTGGATACACCGGCGAATGAAAGGATACTATCTATAAGGTCACGCATTTCTTCTGCAGAACTGAGAATAGTATCTACCGCCATCTGCCCTTCTTTCTCCAAATCTGCGAAATGATCTTCTTTAAGGATATGTGCATAACCATCTATTCCACGAAGTGGAGCCTTTAAATCATGAGATAATCCCTGACTGAATAATTCCAATTCCTGGTGTGCTTCAGTAATCTTCTTATTCAATTTATCAATCTCCGCTTTTTGGTTTTCAAGAATTATATAACTCACACTTTCACTGAGCATACGCGCACCGCTAATTTCATAATCTTGCCATACTTCCGCTACCCCGGTAAGTTTCTCCGTCCACTTCTCAAAAGATTTCCTTGGAGTTAGGCGTTGCTTTTCTTCATCAAAATTAGCTTTTTCACCGGGATTGCCTCCCCAGTCTATAGTTTGCGGCACTTCAGGTCTAAACCAGATTAAAAAATCCATGTCGCTTTGTCCCAGCCTTAAACTTAAGATACCGGATGCCGTTTCTTTAAATTTTTTAGCTTCCAGATATAAGTCTGACAGATTGCGGGTATAAAAAAGTCGGTCATTCTTCTGAACCAGAAATTGTTGCATTATTTTTTTTACATCCTTCTTAGTAGGAGTAATCCCAATCAGCTTTATTTTTCCGTCCAGTATGATCGCCGCTCCCGAACAATTAAAAAGATCTATAAGCTTTGTAGACATAGAGCTCAAACCTTTTTTTATGTTTCCTTTTTGTTGAATCTGATCTATTAGTTGCCCTCGCAACTCATCTACTTTTTCAATATTTGAAAGAAAACTATTGGAATTTTTCAGAGAAAGCTCATTAGAGAATATCTGAATAAGGAACTCACAAGTTTGTCTCTGGTAATAATTGATGAATTTCGGGCTGTTATGATGGCACGTTAATAAACCCCAAAGCTTACCATTACTCATAAGAGCGGCAGTTAGAGATGCACCTACATTCATATTCTGAAGATATTCTATATGAATAGGAGAAATACCTCTTAATTTAGAGTTTGTCAAATCCAATGGCACTATGTCCTTATCAGCATTTTTTGACAAAATTTTCACCGGGGAATAATTTACATTCGAGATATTTCGAACCCGGTTTTTCAGAAATAATTCTCTGGCCTGTTTTGGAATATCACTAGCAGGATATTGCAATCCCAACCAGCTTTCCATACCGTCTTTAAGCTCTTCTGCTATCACTTTTCCATTCCACTCTTCATCGAATTTATAGATCATGACCCTGTCATATCCAAAAGTAGATTTGGTAATTCTTGCAGCATCACGACAAAGCTCTTCCGCATTTTCCGATGCACTTAAAGTATTGAGTAGATTACTTAACTTCTTCTGAAAATCAAAATTATTGATCTTAGCGTCGATAGGTTCAATATCCAGAATTATATGATCTGAGGTTTGATTTGGAATAACTATAAATGGCTTTCCGTTGATAGTTGTTTCCTCAACCTCCAGCAGGCTTTCTTCATTAATTGATTTTATTAACTTATCGGCCACTGTTTTTTCAATGATGGAATGAAGCGCAGCGCCAAGCAAGTCTTTTGCTTCCACACCCAGAAATAAATTGCAATTTTCACCGACATATTTAATTTCGCCTGTAATTTTATCACACGCGACCAGAACACCATGTTCTTGCGTAACTCCTATAATATGTATCGGTTCATTTTCGCAGCTTTTAAGATCTATCTGCTCAGGATACCGGGTATTTTCAGTCATGTTGAATTAAGCTTTTAATTTAAAATAAAAAGTACTTCCAACTCCTTCCTGGGAATCTACCCATATAGAACCTTCATGTAGTAAAACGATTTTTTCTACGTGAGCAAGACCAACTCCAGTACCTTCTGCATCGTCATTTCCAGGAACCCGGTTGAAAATGGTAAAAATATTTCGCTGATCTTCCCTGGAAATTCCCACTCCATTATCTACTATGGAAAAAATCCAGTGTTTTCCTTCTTTATACGCAGAAATTCTGATTTCAGGATTCCGGCTTTTCGGAACATATTTAATGGCGTTACTAATAAGGTTTTGAAATAAGAGTCTTAATTCTACTTCATAACCTTTTAGTTTCGGCAAATCACCGGTATGGATCTTCGCTTTGGAGTCGCGAATACTTTTGCCTAGATCGTATTTTACAACCTCAACAATTTCTTTAGTATCTACCAGTGCTTTCTTTCCATTCTTCCCAATCCTGGAATGTTCCAATAATGCACGTATTTGTGCAGAAAGCCTGTCTGAAGCATCCTTAATATATTTAATATAATTGACGCCTTTCTCGTCTAACTTATCCGCATACATTTTTCCAAGGACATCACTACCAAATTTAATAGTTGCCAGAGGTTCCTGAAGATCATGCGAGCAAATAGATACAAATTGTTCCAGATCACGATTCGCTCTTTCCAGGTCGTTCTTTTGCTCTTTGAGCTGCTCCTGGGCCTTATGTAGTGCAGAAATATCTACGCAAGTATATCTTATGGTCTTTATTTGATCATTTTCATCCTTTTCTGCA